>CADBMM010000042.1 GCA_902795795.1 uncultured Lachnospiraceae bacterium
CAGTTCCTTTTTATCCGATCACTGCATCATCAGCGGTATATGCTTCAAGAGAGCCCGCTTTTACCTGGATACATGCATAGCTGATCTTCTGATACCTCCATTTGTTGTGAGCTTCGTTGTTACAGCAGGATAATATCATCATCGTGTTGTGATGTCAAGCGTTACAACCGAACTTTTTCACTTTTCTATCAGTTTATTCGCATCTGCCATGACATCGGCTATGGTAATGCGTCTCATCCTGTCTTCCATGGCATTCTGGATCTCTTCAAGCCTGTGGTCCATGATCCTGTGAATATTCTTCCCTACAGGGCACAGCTCGTTCGGATTCTCATGGAAATGAAATAACTGACCGTTCTCAACAGGCTCTACCGCATTGTAGACATCCAGAAGCGTTATATCAGCCAATGGTCTTCCAATAGCAGCACCGCCGCTTCCCCGCTTCACCGTAATTATATCTGCCTTTTTCAGCTGCTGAAGGATCCTTCTGATCACTGTCGGATTCACATTTACGCTGGATGCCAGGAATTCACTTGTGACTTTATATTGATTTCCAAAAGTTTCTATAGCGATAAGCACATGCACTGCTATCGTAAATCTGCTCGAGATCTGCATTATCAACACCTCCGTCTGTTCTATAATAATTAATTTTCGTTGTGATTTCAACAGTCACAACTTAGAAGGTTTTTATAGAACAGATAATCAATATCCTTAAACACATTGAAGATCACCTTGATTCCGCTTCCGGTCGTATCCAGATATTCCCTGACCGTTCTGACTGCGATCTCAGCCGCTCTCTCATTCGGGAACATAAACACCCCGGTTGAAATACAGCAGAATGCAACGTCTGACAGTCCATTCTCATCAGCCAGCTTCAGAATTGACCTGTAGCATGATGCCAGATCTTCTTCATTCTGTTTCGTCAGTCTGTGCTGCACGATAGGGCCGACGGTGTGGATGATGTATTTTGCCGGAAGGTTGAATGCCGGCGTGATCTTTGCCTGCCCTGTCGGTTCCGGATGGCCCTGCTTTCTGATGATATCGTTACAGCAAAGCCTGAGCTGAATTCCGGCTTTTGAGCCCAGGATATTATCCAGGCACGAATGCAGCCACTGATAACATCCTGTAAAACCCGAATTAGCAGGATTTACCACTGCATCTACCGCAAGTCTGGACATGTCTCCCTGCCACAGATAGATCCTTTCATCAGATCCGAACGGTTCAAGATCCTCTAATCTTACTATGCCTTCATCCATATTCTCAGCCGTCAGGTATTCATCCTGGACTTTCAGGAATTCATCACTGACAGGGTCGGGCATTCGGATATTCATAAGACCTCTTAACAGATCCTTCTGCTCCTTTTCGTTCGAAGGTATCTTTATACCGGATGCATCAGATCTCTCTGCCAGAAGCTGTTCTATCAGCCATATTCTCTGTTCTTCATGCGACCTGGACCGCTCTTTCACCTGGTCTTGTGTCAGTTCCTTGCTGTACTCTTTCTGATCCATACTGCCTCTCTTTTGTTCTTTCATCATTACCTTACGTTTTCCACGGCCTGTTCCGAGGCTTCTCGCTGTCATTATAACTTATAATTACCGGTTTTCGGAATAATACTTTCATTTTCCATAATACGCCGTTCTTAAAATGCTGCAGCCTGCCCTTTTCATTTAAATGTTTCGGCTATCAGCTTTCCTTTATCAAATCTTACGGTGATCATCCCGTTAAGTCCTGTCTGCAGCCAGAATGCCCCTGAGTCTTCGATCCGCTTCAGTGTCTCCTTCGCCGGATGCCCGTAGCTGCTCTTTTGGGGAGCGCTTATCACGGCAAATGTCGGTTTTGCTGCCTTCAGGAATTCCTCCGAAGTCGCTCCTTTTGAACCGTGATGTGATGCCTTAAGAACATTGTATTTCTTTTTCTTCACGATAAGCTTTTCGGTAAGCATCTCTTCTGCCTCACCCTCTATATCACCGGTCATTAATACTCTTAACGTCTTATACTCCATTCCCATGACCAGAGAACCTTCATTACCGTCCAGCCCGGCATCGAATTCGGGGCTCAGTATCTCTATTTCGACATCATCGATCTTTATTTTCTCACCCGCATATAAATATACCGGTTTTGCGCCGGCAGCTCTTGCCAGAGTCTCTATTTCCAGCCCGTCGTCATCCCGGCCCATCCACTCCGGCATGAATACATTTGCGATCTTTACTGACGAGGTGCCGTCAGATGCCATCTTCAACATTTCCTTTACCCCGTTCATATGGTCGATATCCGAATGTGTTACGAATACGCCGTCTATAAGGCTTATCCCGCGGTTCTTAAAATATGGCAGGATCGTGTAATATGCCGGATCGCCCTGAGAGCTGCTCCCGCCATCGATCATCAGTACGCTACCTTTACCCGTTGAAGTCACACAGCAGTCTCCCTGGCCGACATCCAGGAAATCCATATAAAAACCATTGAACGGGCGGACAAATAAGGCAGCCATCATTACGGCAGCCAAAGCTAAGGCTGCTTTCGGGCGTACATAGAGACCCTTTTCTGCTCCGGATTTTTTGCTTACGGTATGATCTTTTTTGCCCCCTGCTCTGCCTTTTTCTCTTCCGTCACATTCTTTTTTCAGATCCGTGCAGCTATTCGCTCTTATGCCATAAAGCATCAGAAGCATTCCGGCATAATAAAGCGCTATCTTAAGCGGTGAAGGCTGTCCGGTTATTATGGTTGAAAACGGCAGCTGTCTGAGTACGAAACCTGCTCCTTCCTGTATTACGATCAATAGCTTTGGCAGTATGAGGACATATGCTCCAGGCACCGGTATAATAAGCGATAAAATTCCTCCGCCTATTCCCAGCAATATCACCAGTTCTGTCATAGGCACTAAAAGTATGTTCGCCAGAATACTGTAAAGCGGGAATTCGCAGTAGCTCCAAAGTAATATCGGAAATGTGAAGATGTTTACGCTCAGCCAGACACAGGCTCCTTCGGCCGCACCCTTTTTCATTCTGGAAGACAGCCTGCCAAAAGCAGAGGCATGCACGGTCGCATCGCCTGTTTTCGTTCCTTTCATCTTTTCCTGAAGCACGGGCATTATTATGCCCAGTCCCGCCACGGCTCCGAAAGAAAGCTGGAATCCGGCTCTGAAAAGTCTTGCCGGACAGATCACAAGCAGGATGATGCCTGCCAGACTTAAGGATGAAAGCATGTCGTAGCTGCGCAGCAGGCACTGCGACATGACCATCACCGTGAACATTATAAATGCCCGGAATGATGAATCATGAGATCCGCTGAAAATACAATATATATAAAGAAATACCGAGGATATTACTGCTGCGGCTGTTTTATTCATTCCAAGCTTTTTCAGAAACGCAAGCACGGCAGCGCCGATAATTCCGACATGAAGTCCTGAAATTGCGAGCAGATGCCCCAGTCCCGAAACACTGTAATTGATCTTTGTTTCCGTATCTACCGACGACTTGTCGCCGAGCAGCATGGCGGACATTATCCCTCCGCTCTTCTCGCCCATGGCTTCAATATAGATATCATAAAGCCGCTCCCTTAAAGATGTCAGTATCTCCGTCAGGTTTAATATACCCGCCTTTTTATTGACCTTTATCTCTTTCGGATCGAATGAGCAATAACAGTTTTCTCCGCTGTAATACAGGGCAGCATTAAAACCGCCCGGATTGGACGCACCTTTATAAAAATGTATTTTGCCTTTCGCCGTTACCGACGATCCGGTGTTTATTTTAATTCCCAGGGAATTGATACGGACATTATGAAGTGATATTTTCTGTCCGCCGTATATGAGATATGAATCAGATAAAATATAAGAATAAACGTCTTCGTTTTTCTCACGGTAAGACACACTGCCCGTAATGCGAAGCTGCAGACTGCTCTCAAGCTTTTCCTTTTTCGCTTCGCTCAGATGGAATTCTCCGGGCAATGGTACTTTTAAGATGTGAAATACGGAAATAAGTATTATCAGAATGAGAAACACGAAGCACAGAGGTCTGTACCTCAAATATCATTCCTCCATATAAGAAAAATCCGGTGAAAACGGCTGGCTTATATCCACAGAGCTTCGGAATGGGATATCGTGGCTGCCGTCAATAGTAAATGACACCTGCTCCGCCTGACATACCGCATACAGCGAATTGACTATGGAATATATCTGCAGCATGGGGTTGGCGTCGGAAACCATATTATTGACATTTATATCAAAATTAACATAACAGACGCCTTCTGACATGGTTACTCCGAGAACGGTCAGGTCAGTCGGAAAAAGTGACGATGCGCCTGAATTGTCCGGACCCTTTATGAGCTCATTGATGACAGCCTGTTCCTTCGGTGTATTTATGGAATAATAGACCGTCCTGTTTTCCTCCGTCAGAGCGTCTCCGGCGTTATTAAGGAAATACAGCTTCATATTTGTCTGCTGATAGTTATTGATATTGACCGAAGATACCTGGATAAAACTTCCGCTTTTAAGGACGCCGTAAGGTTTCCCGGTCGAATCCTTAAGCGCTTCACCTCCGGCTGAAATACTTACCCCGGTAACTCCGGGCAGCTGTGTATAGATAAATGTAAGTCCGGCTCTTATAAGCAGCTGCTCTTCGGGAGTCAGAGTCATTAGCGAGCTGTCAAGATCCAGATTAAGCGATGTACCTGTCAGATCTTCCGACCTGATGCTTACGCCTTCCGGAAGCAGAAGCCTGCTTCCCGCAGGGTAATTACCGGCTTCCGATAAAGCGGCTGTCACTTCGTTGATCTGTGATATGACATCTGTACTTTCAAGTACATATGTGCTCTTCTCAAGCTCTTCGCCTGATGCGCTTATATAATACAGGTTAAAAGGTTCGCCTTCAGTCTGTTTCCCGCATCCGGCCAGCAGCAGCACGAAGGCCGCGATTATGCAAAGTGATCTTTTCATAAAGCCGCCTCCTATACTATGTGAGTAAGGGGAATGCGCACGGAAAACGTGGAGCCTTCTCCTTCTTTGCTTGTTACTTTTATAAGCCCGCCATGCATGAGGATCGCCCTCTTTGTGATGGCAAGTCCTAGACCCGTGCCGCCGATATGCCTTGAATGGCTTTTATCCACACGGTAAAACCTTTCAAAGATATGGTCATAAGCCTCTTCCGGTATGCCTATGCCGGAATCCGATACAGTAAGATACATAAAGCTGTTGTCTGAATTCAGGGCAACCCTTACCCAACCGCCTTCAGGCTTATTGTATTTTATTCCGTTCTCTATAAGATTTGTCATGACAAGTGCCATCTTGGTAGGATCTATCTGCGCTGAGACCGGTCTGAAGCTCTCTGCGACAAGCTCCACATTGGCTTCCTCTGCGATAGGCTTCAGTCTCTTGATTATGAGATCGAGCAGCTCGTTTACATTCGTTTCAACTACGCTGATCTCATCCACCTTGTTCTCCATGCGCACAAGCGAGAGAAGGTCGGTGATTATCGCATTTTCCCTGTCTATCTCTGAGGATATATCCTCCATGAATTCCCTGAATTCATCAGCAGTAGTCTCGGGATTCATCAGAATAGAATCGGAAAGCACCTTCATGGACGCAAGAGGCGTCTTCAGCTCATGAGATACGTTCGCAACAAATTCAGATCTCGAATCATTCAGGATATTGACCTGTGAAACAAGGGTATTGAATGCTTCCGAGATCTGGCTGGTCTCGGTATAAGTATCGACCGGCTCCATCTCCGTAAGGCGGTCTCCCTTATTCGAACTGATGGCGCTGGTGATCTTTTTGAATGGCCTTACAAGATATCCCGAAAGGAAAAATCCTCCCAGAATAATGAGTATAACAATAATACCAAGAATGAGCAGACCGACCCTTGACATATATGTCTTGTTGGCTTCTATCTCCTTCGTGGTGCAGCTTAAAAGGATCACTCCTTTAATTTTTTCCGCATCCGGCCCGGTTCCCCTTATACCGGCCGTCATTTCGATATACTGATCCTCGGAATCATAATAAGTAGTCTCCGATCCCGCGAAGCAGTCCATGACCTTAGGTGAAATGATGTATCTTCCTTCGGCAATATCAAAAGAGTCCTTAATGATCCTGTAATCTCTGTTGACAATGATTATCCGGCCGCCGTAAATACTCGTGAGCATGACAAGCTGAGCCTCGATATTTTCGTTGGACGGATCTTCGAGGTAGCCTTCTTTTGCAAGCTTGTTGCAGATTATATCACATTGGTTTCTAATGATAACGCTTCGGCTGGAAACAGCCCTGTTCTCGTAATTCCGAAGGACAACAGTCTCAACGATTACAGTCGGAATAATGCCGATCAAAATCATGATCAGCATTATACGGAATCTCAGGGTATGTATAAAACCAAAGCGTTTGAATATCTCAGCTCTGGAAATAATAACCTACCCCCCATTTAGTATGAACATAACCGGGTTCACTTGGCTTTTCTTCGATCTTTTCACGAAGACGGCGGATATGTACATCTACAGTCCGGACATCTCCGGGATAATCGCCGCCCCAGATGTACTCCAGCAGCTGTTCCCTGCTGTAGACTTTATCGGGATGAGATGCAAGAAGCTCCAGAAGGTCAAATTCCTTGGCGGTAAGATTGATCTCCCTGTCGGAAATAAAGACTCTTCTGCTGTCTTTATCAAGGCGGAAATCACCGTAGACCACACTGGTCTGAGGCTCTTCTTTTACAACTGATCTTGTCGTACGCCTGATAATGGCCTTTATCCTTGCTTTGATCTCAAGAATATTGAACGGTTTAGTAATATAATCATCAGCGCCGTATTCAAGGCCCAGGATCTTATCTATATCGTCACCTTTGGCTGTAAGCATAATGATCGGTACCTGGGAAACTCCCCTTATCTGCTGGCATACTGAATAACCATCAAGCTTTGGGAGCATAAGGTCAAGAAGTATTATGTCGTACCCTCCTGAAAGCGCCATGGCCAGACCTTCTTCGCCGTCGTACGCGGCATCCACCTTCATGCCATCCTGCTCAAGGGAATATTTAATTCCTTTAACGATCAGTTTTTCATCATCAACAACAAGTACTTTTGCCATATCTCTCCTCAAAATCCGAATCATCGTGTCAGACCTCTATGAGATCTGCGATCTTTTCATACATCTTTTCAGCTATTCCGCTTACGTTCATCAATTCTTCCGGCGCCGATATCCATCCGGCTTCTTCCCTGTAAGCTATTATAGCTTCAGCCCTTGATTCCCCAATACCCGGAAGTGTCATAAGCTCATCCTTGGTCGCCCTGTTAAGGTTGACTTTTCCGGATACCTGTGCGTCGCCGGTCTGCATTCCTGTAGTAAAAGCCGGTACCGTGACCTGTTGACCATCCGCCAGCTTCTGTGCAAGATTAAGCTTCATCAGATCAGCATTTTCCGTAACTCCTCCGGCAGCTTCAATAGCATCAGCTATCCTGCTTTCCGTATCCAGTGTATACACTCCCGGCCGAGCCACCTCACCGCAGATATAAATAATTATCTTTTCTTCTTCCAAAGATATGCTGTCTGCCCGGGTATCGACCGTCTCTTCTATGACAAATGTTTCTTTATCATTTCCGCAGCCGGAAAGAACGGATAAAGCACAGAAAAAAACGATTGTTATTATTAAATTAATACAAGTTCTGTTCTTCATGGATCTGAAGTTCAAACTCGTCCGCCTCATGGTATTGTAACGAAAAATATTTAGTGTTGCAAGATGGTTTTAACAAAATCGTAAAATAATTAATGATAAAAGCAATAAGACGGACAAGTGCTTGGGTGACGAAAAACTGCCGCAGCAGCTGGTTTCGCTGTGCGGCAGTCTTCTTAGCGGTCATTCATCCGTTAAAGATTTACTTTGAATTGTGTTCAAAATTTTCAGTGATATATTTTTTGAACTTACTGAAGGTCTCATCATGAAGTACATGCTCGATCTTACATGCATCATCGATCGCTATCTCATGCGGAACTCCGATATGTTCAAAAAAACCTGACAGCACCTGATGACGCTCGTAGATCTTATCAGCTATCTCTCTTCCCTCCTGGGTCAGCCGGATATGCTGGTTATCGTCCACTGTGATCATGCCTTCATTTTTAAGTATCCCAAGTGCCCGCGAAACACTCGGTTTGGAATAACCCATATACCCGCTGATGTCAATTGCATGGAGATCCGGTTTATCCTTTGACAGAATAAGGATGGTTTCCAGATACATCTCTCCCGATTCCTGAATCTTCATCAACTTCCTCCAAATCAAATTAACTTTTTATGCTATGTATGATAATCATACATCTTCAACAGAATAGTTTGGCGCTTCCTTGGTAATATGAATATCGTGCGGGTGTGATTCCTTAAGTGATGCTGCTGTGATCTTTACGAATTTTCCTTTTTCCTTAAGCGTCTCGATATCCTTTGCGCCGCAATATCCCATCCCGGAACGAAGGCCTCCGATAAGCTGGAACACCTCGTCTTCTACAGTTCCTTTATAAGCGACTCGGCCTTCAACGCCTTCCGGTACCAGTTTCTTCGCATCGCTTTGGAAATAACGGTCTTTACTGCCGTTTTCCATGGCTGCGATCGATCCCATACCTCTGTATGCTTTGTACTTTCTGCCCTGATAGAATTCAAAATCGCCAGGTGCCTCGTCACAGCCGGCAAACATGCTGCCCATCATGCAGACATTTGCGCCTGCCGCTATAGCTTTCGTCAGATCTCCCGAATACTTGATTCCTCCATCGGCGATTATCGGAATGCCGTACTCTTTTGCGGCTTCGTAGCAGTTCATTACTGCCGAGATCTGCGGTACGCCTATTCCGGCAACGATTCGAGTTGTACAGATAGATCCCGGTCCGATGCCTACCTTTACGGCATCAACTCCGGCTTCTATAAGAGCTACTGTTCCTTCCGCTGTAGCCACATTACCTGCGATGACCTGCAGATCAGGATATGCAGCCTTGATATCCCTTACGGCATTCATGACATTTTTGGAATGACCATGAGCGGAATCCACGACAACGACATCGACATGAGCATTATAAAGCGCTTCGACCCTTGTCATCATATCTTTTGTAATACCTACCGCGGCACCGCAAAGAAGCCTTCCATGATCATCTTTCGCTGAATTGGGGTATTTGATCTGCTTTTCGATATCCTTGATGGTGATAAGCCCTACGAGATTGAAGTTATCATCAACGATAGGAAGCTTTTCAACTCTGGCTTTAGCAAGTATCTTTTTGGCTTCTTCCAGCGTAACGCCTTCTTTAGCCGTTACAAGACCTTCACTGGTCATAGATTCGCTGATCTTTTTCGAAAAATCCTCTTCGAACATCAGATCGCGGTTTGTGAGGATGCCCACAAGCTTCTTGCCGACAGTTATGGGAACACCGGAAATACGGTATTTTGCCATAAGGTCATCCGCATCCTGAAGTGTGTTTTCCGGAGACAGATAAAACGGGTCGGTAATAACGCCGTTTTCCGAACGCTTTACCTTGTCGACCTCATCCGCCTGCTCTTCTATAGACATATTCTTATGGATTATACCGATGCCGCCCTGTCTGGCCATGGCAATGGCCATCTTGTATTCGGTAACAGTATCCATGCCTGCGCTCATCATCGGTATGTTGAGCTTGATCTTCTTTGTCAGATAAGTGGTAATGTCCACCATATTCGGTGTAACTTCGGAATACTGCGGTACTAAAAGTACGTCATCAAAAGTAATGCTCTCGCCAATAAGCTTACCCATCTTTCCTCCCTTCGGCCTCGAAAATCCTTGCTTCATTCTAGTTATTTTATCTAGTATATAAAAAAGCCTCCAAAAAATCAACCAAATCAGTATCTCAGGCTGAATTCTCTTTCAGCTTCTCTTTTTCTATCCCGCTCAGCTATGGATTCTCTCTTATCGTAAAGCTTTTTGCCCTTTGCAAGAGCTATCTCGACCTTCACCCGCGAATCCTTAAAGTATACTTTCAGCGGTACTATCGTAAATCCCTTTTCAGAGGCCTTTCCTGCCAGCTTTCTTATTTCTTCTTTATGAAGCAGCAGTTTTCTGGGCCTTAAAGGATCTTTGTTGAAAATATTTCCTTTTTCGTAAGGGCTGATATTCATCCCATAAACAAACATTTCATGACCTTCTATCATTATATACGCTTCTTTGACGGAACATTTTCCCAAGCGTAAAGATTTGACCTCTGTTCCGGCAAGAACTATACCGGCTTCAAAGGTCTCCTCTATAAAATAGTCATGAAATGCTTTTTTATTGTTTGCTATTAATTTAATGCCTTTTTCTTTTGACATATCAGAACTGAATGTTCAGCACGACCGATAATGCAAAGAAAATTATGACAAGAATACGGGTGATCTTCTTAAGTTTTCCCTCTTCAGATCTTCCTTTATTTCTTTCCCAGTATGAATCTCCATTGCCGCCGGCTAAAGCTCCGAGTCCCTGACCCTTGCCCTGCTGCATAAGAACGACTACTATCATGGCAACGCAGTCGATAACAAGCAGGATAGCGAGTATTATTTTAAGTGCTGACATAACAAACCTCCTAAAACACTGAGGGATACTTTATCACAAATAAAAGCAAAAAGCAAGTATAACGTTATACTATCGCATTGATTGTCTGTAAAAAATTCTTTTGATCGCTTTTTTTAATGAGTTCACCTTTTTATCAGTGAATTTCCGGTCATTTCCCCAGGTTTCTGTATGCCCATTTCATCAAGCATCGTAGGAACTATATCGCAAAGCTTTCCACCCTCTTTAAGTCCCAAAGAAGGATCGGCGTTTACCATTACAAAAGGAACCGGATTCGTAGTATGAGCCGTATGAGGAGCATTCGTTTTTTCATCCCACATTTTTTCTGAATTGCCGTGATCTGCACAGATGAAAAGGACCGCATCGGTCTCTTTTACAGCCTCGTATGCTTTCCCGACACATTCATCGACCGCTTCAACGGCTTTTATGGCCGCTTCTTCTACTCCCGTATGCCCTACCATATCAGAATTTGCGAAGTTGATTATTATCACATCGTATTTTCTGCTTCTTATGGCTTCGACCAGCTTATCGCAGACCTCATAGGCGCTCATCTCAGGCTGAAGGTCATATGTTGCGACCTTGGGAGAAGGAATAAGTATCCTGTCCTCACCCTCATTTGGTTTTTCAACGCCTCCGTTGAAAAAGAAGGTAACATGGGCATACTTTTCGGTCTCAGCCAGATGAAGCTGCGTCATGCCTTTTGAAGCCAGGAATTCCCCGAATGTATTTTCAGGTTCCTCTTTTTTGAAGGCTACGGATTTTCCGGTTATCGTTTCATCATAATCCGTGAAGCAGATATATTTTACCTTCGGCCATGCTTTTCTTTCAAAGCCTTTAAAATCCTCATCACAGAAAGCTCTTGTAAGCTCTCTCGCCCTGTCCGGACGGAAGTTGTAAAAGATGATCGAATCATTATCTTTTATCAGTGCATCCCTGCAGATGACCGTCGGCAGCATAAATTCATCCGTAACGCCGCTGTCATACGACTTCTGCACGGCATCAGCCGCTCCGTCATGTCCGTCTGCACCGATTCCGCATGTCAGTGCATCATAAGCCTTTTCCACGCGGTCCCATCTGTTGTCACGGTCCATCGCGTAATACCTGCCTGATATAACGCCGATCTTTCCTGTACCGATCTTCTGCATCTGATCTTCGAGCTCTTCAATATAACCCTTGCCTGATTCGGGAGGCGTATCTCTCCCGTCAAGGAAGCAATGTACATAAACCTTTGAAAGCCCGTTATCCTTCGCCAGCTTAAGCAGTGCATAAAGGTGTGTGTTATGGCTGTGCACTCCTCCGTCAGAAAGCAATCCGTAGATATGCAGCGCACTGTTCTTTTCAATGCAGTTCTTTACGGCTTCCATCAGCGCCGGATTTTCAAAGAAATCTCCGTCCTCGATAGACTTTGTTATACGTGTCAGATCCTGATATACTATCCTGCCTGCACCTATATTAAGATGTCCAACTTCGGAGTTTCCCATCTGTCCGTCGGGAAGGCCAACGGCTCTGCCGCTGGCCTCCAGTTTTACAAAGGGATATTCCGCCATTAGATGGCTCATTACCGGCGTGTCCGCCTCATAGATCGCGTTATGCTCGTGAACGTCGCTTAAGCCGTACCCGTCAAGTATCATCAGTATCGTAGTTTTTTTATCCATGGCAGACAGTTCCTTAATCACAATTCAAAGTTTATCTGAACATTTCGACCTGTTCTACAGCTCTTACGATCTCGCTCTTCTTGATGCCGAATTTCTGTTCATTGTAATCATCGATAGCTTCCCTGATGGTCTCATATACGCCTACATATATGGAACCGGGGCCGCCCTGTGCAACGCACGGGATATATCCTGAAGGATCGCACTGGTCAAGCCATTCGAATACTCTCTTTCTGATATCTTCCGCATTCCAGTCCGGTCTGTCATAGTCAGCACCGTCAAAGCCGCCCATGAAGCCGATATGTCCATGGAATTCCTTGCACATGCTCGGGATATCATTAGATACCATGCAGCCCTGCCATACATCGACACCCATCTCCTCAAGATCCGGAACGAGGGTACGTCCATAGCTGTCGGAATGATGAATTACGAGCTCGCAGCCATGTTCATGATAATACTTGTAGATCTGTTTGTAGGAATCCATGTAGAAATCTTCCCACATCTCCGGCTTCATGAACGTGCTGGTCCTGCTGCCAAAGTCATCATGATGGAATACTGCGTCGGGATGCAGCTTGGAGCATACGAGCTGTGCAAACTCAAGCTCATAATCGGTAAGATATTTGATAAGGTCATGCATCTCATCTTCATATTCATAAAGATTTACGAGAATATTCTGGATCTCGCCGAGATGATGGCTCTGCTCGAAAAGGCCCGGTGCTACAAAGACTGCTTTATAAGCAAGGTTCGTATCAACTGCATCGTACATATCTTTAAAGATATTCCATTCCTCATCGGGGAACTTAAGCGACGGTGCGTGTACATAATCCTTCCAGTTCTCAATATCCTTGATAACGAGTTTATCAGGAGTCTGTACAGGGAATGCTCCGGGTGCATTGTCCGGGAACGCCATGGTAACGCCCCAGTCATTTACGACCGGATCTCCGCCCTTTAAAGGTCTCGGGCTGTGAAGTGCCGCAGGTGTCATCTGCAGCTGAATTGCTTCGTACTGGTTTGCAAAACGGTCGGGATCCAAACCCTTAGCCGCACGGTAAAAGTTTTCTCTTGGTGTTAACATAGCTTTTCTCTCCATAGTGAACGGTTTTCTTTTGCCTTGTTTATTTTACCAGAATTGAAATCAAAATTCCATATATAATTGTTCATTTTATCCATTCATCGCTGGCTTTTTTCTTAAGATTTTCAAAATCCGCCCTCAGATCTCTGGCCGACATCCTTACGGCGCCTCCGCCAAAAGCAATTATCTGCTCCAGACCGTCTGATGTTGCTACGGTGATCTCGTTATTTTTCGCAAGCTTGTGCACTGTCTTTTCTATATACTGATCTGCCGTCTCGGCTTCCTGAGTATATACGACATGTATATTGTTATACTTAAATATCTTCTCTTTACCGCCCGCCACTTTATATGCATCAAATACAAGTATCAATTCTCCGGATCTCAGGCCCTGATAGTCGCAGAGCATGTCCATAAGCCGGTCTCTTGCAGCCCCAAGATCGATCTTCATCAGTTCCTTCAGGTCATCCCAGGCGTATATTATATTATATCCGTCCACAAGCAGATATGAATTTTCAGGTTTTCTTGCTTTGACCTTACCCGAAGAAACCGCTGCTTTTAATGCTTCCTGCCTGGCATCGAAGCGTTTCTTCCATTTTGCATTATCCCGTTTTTTTGCATTAGCAGAGAATGTCCGCTTGAATATCTCATCCAGCTCATCGCCGGATACACTCTTCCAGGCGCCGGATCCCGAAGGAACTGACGGTTTGACTTCAGGGGGATCAACATCAATATCCTGCATTTTCTTAAGCGGACTTTCGACATGCATCCTCTCCTTTACCTCATACCATGGCACTATGAGCCCTGCTCCGTGTGAACAGAATACGGAAGCTGAAGGATTCCTTCTGTCGCTTTCCGGATCGTAACCTCTGTTTTCAATAACTTCTTCAGTATTGTGGCAGGGATAATAAGCGCTGTATGTCAGGCTTATATGCCCCATTCCGCCTGCGAGCGCCGAGAGCTTTTCCTGATAATTCCCTATATTAACTGCAGGTGCTCTGCCGCTTATCTCGCTCTTTCCCTCTGAAGCTTCGGTCAGAAAGATCTTCGCATCCATCTGGGAAAGATCGTTCAGGACCCTGCCTGTCCTGTCCTCCGGCACGGTTATCACAAAATCATAATAGGGCTCAAGCAGCACGCTCACAGCTTCCATAAGCCCCTGTCTTACGGCGCGATAAGTAGCCTGCCTGAAATCCCCTCCTTCGGTATGCTTCGGATGGGCTTTTCCGGCTATCAGCGTGATTCTGACATCAGTAAGCAGCGAGCCCGTGAGCACGCCTCTGAACTGCTTTTCTGTAAGGTGCGTAAGGATCAGTCTCTGCCAGTTAAGTGCAAGCTCATCGGTAGAACAGATCGAATCGACTGAAATACCGCTGCCGATATCGCCCGGCTCTATCAGAAGATGCACTTCCGCATAGTGTCTTAACGGCTCGAAATGACCTACGCCTTCCACTGGAGATGCGATGGTCTCTTTGTATATTACGGATGGATCGGTCAGCTCTATTTCAAATCCGAAACGTTCCTTTACCTGGTTCTTGAGTATTTCCGACTGAAGCTTTCCCATAACGCGCACAGTGCATTTTCTGGTCTCCTCGTCGTATGAAGATCCAAGACCGGGTTCCTCTTCTGTAAGTACCCTAAGTGCATCCGCTGCCGCAATTATACTGATATCATCGGGAAGCTGTACCTCATAGGAAAGCATCGGTTCCAGAATGGAGGAGTCAATTGAAGCTTCTCTTCCTGTTCCCTGCCCAGCGAAGGTATGCTCCAGTCCAAGCACAGCCGCTACATCGCCCTGCGCTATCTCACTTACAGCTTTGAATGAATTTCCCGAATATATTCTCAGCTGCTCGCATTTTTCTTCGAAAACCTCGTCGTCCCTGTTCGTAACGATGGTATCTTTTACTTTCAGGGTACCTCCGGTAAGTTTTATCCACGTAAGGCGGTTTCCCTTTTCATCGCGGCTTATTTTATAGATCTTAGCGCTTGTCTCATCTTCACTCTCTTTTTCTTCCGTATATCTGTCGATAATGGAAAGCAATTCATCCGTCCCGGTATTCTTAAGTCCGGAACCGAACAGCACAGGAAATATCTTTTCTTCGCCCAGAAGCCTTTTTATATCCTGATCCGTTATACTTTCACCATTCAAATGCTTATCGAGAAGATCCTGATCAGAAAGAGCAAGCTCTTCCAGAACGTTTTCATCATCAGTACCGGCAGAAAAGTCGATACAGGAGCTGCCGAAGGTATTTCTTATTTCTTTAAAAGAGTTTTCTTTATCAAAATCCGGTCTGTCAGTCTTGTTTACGAATATTATTGTAGGAACACCGTATGTTCTCAAAAGATTCCACAGAAGCCTGCACTGTCCGGTTATACCGTCCGACTGGCTGATTAGAAGGACTGCATAGTCGAGCACCCACAGAGTTCTTTCCATTTCAGATGAAAAATCCCCATGACCCGGCGTATCTACTATGGTCACATGTGTATTTTCAAGATCCATGACCGCAGTCTTCGAGAAAATGGTTATTCCGCGTTCTTTTTCCATACGAAACGTATCGAGAAAGGCGTCCCGGTGGTCCACCCTTCCCTGGTTTCTTATAGTTCCGGATCTGAACAGCAGCGATTCTGTAAGTGTTGTCTTTCCGGCGTCCGCGTCAGCGACAAGCCCGATAATGATCTTTTTATCCATAATCAACTCAATAAATACATTAATAAAGGGGCAAAGTGATCATCACCCTGCCCCTCGATTTTAAAATTTTATAACCTGCAGTTCATTATTTGCCTGCCATCTGAGCGGCAACTTCTGCAGCGAAGTCTTCCTGCTTCTTCTCAATGCCTTCGCCTGTTTCAAATCTTACGAAGCATTTAACATTGATCTTTGCGTTGTTTTCTTTTGCGACTGCTGCCACATAGTTGGCAACACTCTGCTTTCCGTCCTCAGCCTTGACGTATGTCTGATCAAGCAGGCACATCTCCTTGAGCTGTTTTGAAACACGTCCTTCTACCAGGCCGCTGAAGATCTTATCTGCAGTGATAGTATCCTTGTCGGCAACTGCAAGTCCGGCAACAGTAGCCTTTGCTTCAGCTGAAAGGAAGTTGAACAGGTAGTTCAGGTTATTCTTCTGCTCCTGATAAGCTGCAGCATCTTCAGCTGAGAACAGACCGTCGTCGAAAGCCTTATTAAGAAGCTTTGTAAGGATCGGTTTCGGAAGTGTATCCGGTGTGTTAAGGGCACTGCCTACAGTGATCTCTCTGAGTTTAGCTACTTCCTCATCAGACATATCTGATCTGCTGACATACTGAGGATTCATAGCTGCTATCTGCATGGCAATGTTCTTGCCCATTTCCTTGATCGCGTCATTCACAACATCAGTTTCAACATCGACAATAACGCCGATCTTTCCACCCATATGTGTATATGCTGATACGAAACCGTTTTCCTCTTCAAGAGTCTTGAAGCGGCGGATGTTCATGTTCTCTCCGATAACAGAGATCTTTGCAGCAAGTGCTTCGTTGACAGTCTTTGTGGTATCGAATTTCCAGGGCTCTGCAAGGAATGCTTCGATATCAGCCGCGGTCGTGTCGATAGCCTGCTCGCAGACCTGAGCAACATACTCACGGAATGTATCGTTCTTTGCAACGAAGTCTGTCTCTGAATTGACTTCAACAGCAACAGCTTTTTTGTCGTCGTTCTTGGTAAGAAGCATGACGATACCTTCGGCAGCGATCCTGCCGGCTTTTTTCTGAGCTGTAGCCAGGCCCTTCTTACGGAGCCATTCGATAGCCTGATCCACATCGCCGTCTGTAGCTGTAAGAGCCTTCTTGCAGTCCATCATTCCGGCGCCGGACATTTCTCTGAGTTCTTTAACCATTGCAGCTGTAATAGCCATTATATTTATTCCTCCGTATTTCCAAACTTATCAGGCTTCGGTATTTTCCTCAGCTTCTACTACGTACTCTTCGCCTTCTGCTACTACTTCTATCTCATCCTCTTCAAGGATCTCACCCTGTTTTGCTTCGATAACGGCGTCAGCCATCTTTCCTGAGATAAGCTTGATAGCGCGGATAGCGTCGTCGTTTCCGGGGATAACATAGTCGAGCTCTTCGGGATCGCAGTTAGTATCGCAGATACCGATAAGCGTAATACCGAGTGCATGAGCTTCCTGGATGCAGATGTGCTCTTTCTTGGGATCTACTACGAAAATAGCGCTCGGAAGCTTCTTCATATCTTTGATGCCGCCAAGGTTCTTCTGCAGCTTTTCAAGCTCTTTCTTAAGAGCGATAACTTCTTTCTTGGGAAGAACGTCAAATGTGCCGTCTTCTGCCATTCTTTCGATATCTTTGAGGCGTTTGATACGGCTCTGGATGGTCTTGAAGTTTGTAAGCATACCGCCAAGCCATCTTTCATTTACATAAAACATTCCGCATCTTGTTGCTTCTGCCGCAATAGCGTCCTGAGCCTGCTTCTTTGTTCCGACAAAGAGGATCGTGCCGCCCTGTGATGCGATCTCGGAAACTGCATTGTAAGCATCGTCTACCATGCCTACTGTTTTCTGAAGGTCGATGATGTAGATCCCGTTTCTCTCCGTGTAGATATACGGAGCCATTTTAGGATTCCATCTCCTTGTCTGATGTCCGAAATGTACACCGGCTTCAAGCAAC
>CADBMM010000043.1 GCA_902795795.1 uncultured Lachnospiraceae bacterium
AAAAGTATCATGAAAAGGTATGATACGAAAACATATGATTTAATTGTTGATGCTGTTTTCGGTTTCTTTCCAGATTCTTCGTTCAAATTCTACCGTTTCCTCTCCCGGAACATATTCCGCAATGTCTTCATCTGGTTCATATTCATCATAAGGATGATCTTCCGCCCATCCGCCCGGATACTGCATTCCTTCCACATCCGCTTCATCTTTACGAAGCAGATACATTCCTTGCACGATCGCGAACATGAATATAGAGCAGGTTATGGAACTTCCTCCGTAGCTGATAAGAGGCAGGGTTATTCCAGTCATCGGGATCATCTTTACCGATCCGCCAATCGTCAGAAATACCTGAAAAGCATATTCCGTGCCAAGCCCTATGGCTATCAGCCTGTAGAATTCATTGCTCACCTTCATGGATATATTCACTATTATGAGGTAGCATCCCATGCAGAGAAGTATAAGACAGATTGAAAACAGAATGCCCATCTCCTCGCAGATCGCCGCAAATGTAAAGTCCTTTTCAACGACAGGCACCATCTCCGGCGCCCCCTTCATAAGGCCTGTTCCGAACCATCCGCCGGCGCATATCGAAAAAAGCGCCTGTATGATCTGATAACCCGTTCCCTGATAATCCTGGAAAGGATCCTTCCAGACCTGCACCCTGACTCTTATATGCGAAAAGAGCTTATAGGCTGCCACAGAAGCTGCCGCTATCCCGCCAAGTCCGATAAAGGCATACCCGACCTTTCTTGTGGCAACACAGACCATAACGATATATGCAACGAAGAATACCAGGGCTGTGCCCAGATCAGTTGAGGCCACCAGGATTATTACATGTATCCCGGCCAGGACCGTAACGATGCAGACCTGTCTGAATGTATGAACCGTATGGAGCATCGCCGCAATAAAAAATACGAAAGTTAGCTTTGCAACTTCCGAGAACTGGAAGGTTATCCCGCCGATCTCTATGGACAGTTTGCCTCCTCCTGTGACTGCGGCAAGAGCAAATACAGCAGCAAGCAGCAATATCCCTATGAGTGCAAAAAACATGCCCCATTTTGAGATCACTTTCGCTTTTCTTATGATTACCGGGATCACAAGGGCAATAATGCTCGCGCCGGATGCTATTACGAGCTGCTTGAGTGCATTGTCTATGTCAAGCCTTGTCTGTATCACCAGTCCTATGGAAATAAGCATGCACATTGTGTTCAGAAGCACAAATGACGCACGTCTGTAGAATATCTTATAGGCCGCCTGACTGATAAGAATGTATGCAATGAGTCCGAGATAAATGATTATTATATTAAACTCATAAGTCTGGATATACATGACCGCAAAGGCGGCAAGATCGAAAAGCACCATAACCACAAGCTGCCCTCTGGTTTTGGAGATCCGCTTGTCCGGGTCCTTCGTTTTAAGTGCCGAATACGTATATATCGTAAAAATCAGCATCAACAGAAGGAGCACATATTTGGATATTTCGACAATGATATTTATCATTCAACGCCTCTTGTGTAATGTCCTCTGGTATATGCAAAATCCTCTTTGACAGTGTTTTCGGATGCCCACATATCGAGTACTTCATTCATCCTTCCGGCTGTCTCATCGGTGAAATCAAAACGGAAACTCTGGAAACCGTATTTTTCAAGGCTGTTCTTTTTGGAGATCAGCGATAACGGAAGCGAATTATAGATCGTATTCTGGCATATCGAACAGTCTGCGTATACCGGGAAAATATATCCCTTTCTGTCCCTAAGCTGTGAAACCGGGTAATCTTTCGTACATTTTCCGTAATTCTTTCTTATGCATCCTGCCGAAACCATCAAGGGCACCCTGCCGTAAACGATCAGTTCGCTTTCGCTGTTGTCTCGTCGTGATATTTCGCTTTCGTTCAGTTCAAGCGGAACAGTATCCTTTAATATGCCGTAGCTTCTTCTAAAAGAAATGCTTTCAGCATTCATCATATAAAAACCGCTGTCAGCCCTGCATACATCAGCATGGCCCGTTTCGATAAGCAGTGCAATATCTTCCACAGATCCGGCCAGAAATCCGCAACCTTTATTTGCAGCAGTTTCAATGAATGCCTGATATCCTTTTCCGTCCGCTTCCCTGGTCACGGCCGGCAGCTTTATATATGCATTTTTTCCACTCTTTTTCACCAGTGAAACGGCTTTCAGATCTACATCACGGTATTCCTGAAAAAACCGGTACGGGATATAGACCGTCTCTATATCATCACGCAGCACGGCTGCCTCGAGCTGCTCCTTCGTCAATACAGAAACAGCAACTGCCGGTTTCCTGAAACTGTCACCGGCTGTCTCTGCTGTGCTTTCTCCTGATCGCATTGTCGAGGTTTCAGAGATCACCCCGGCGGTGATCTGCTTTACAGATATATCATCTGCATTTCTTTTATAGTTATCCAGCAGTGTTCTTTCAAAGCCTGCCAGTGCATCCCTTCTAAGCCCGTTAAGAGCTTTTACGGTCATAAAGACGTTTCCCGTGATCTCAACAGTTTCAAGATCGACGTTAAATACCGTACCTCCGCTTTTGATCAGCTGCTTCCTGACTGTATCCTCATCAAGGGCTCTGTTAAGTGCCGGCTGAACTTCCTGCGATATAGCCGTAAAGCTGTACTGCCCGTCTGTTACCGTCATAACAGCATGGTCTGCAGTCACTTCAGCTCTTGCACTGAGTTCCTTTTTTCTTTCTTCTGCAATAATATTTTCGTTTATATATTTATAAAGCTCGTCCGTCCTTCTGACGTCCCCGGCCGAAGCTTTTCTGTTCTCAAGCGCCATGAGTTCCGGCCCGTTGTGCGTGTAATAATAGCTTTTACTGAAGCCGTCTCTGTTAAAAAGATCATACAGGAATTTTATGTCCTCTTTTTGAACGCTGTATCTTCCGCCTTTTTCGATGATATCGATATATTTCCTGTAAACAGCCGTAACTCCGGCTGTATATTCCGGACGTTTCATTCGTCCTTCGATCTTAAAGGAATATACTCCGGCTTCTATCAGTTCCGGAAGGATCTCCAAAGTGCAGATATCCTTAGTGTTGAGGGCATATGAATTATTCTCTTTTGAGACCTTTTTCGCTCCTTCAAATGTTTCATAAGGAAGCCTGCATGGCTGGGCGCATTTTCCTCTGTTGCCGCTCCTCCCTCCTATGAAACTGCTCATAAGGCATTGCCCCGAATAACAGTAACAGAGCGCCCCATGAACGAAGCACTCTATTTCAAGGCATGTCTCTTTATGTATTTTTCTTATTTCTCTAAGCGACAGTTCCCTTGGCGGAACTATCCTTGTAACCCCGGTCTTTTCAAGAAGTTTCGCGCTGTGTACGCCGGACACGGTCATCTGGGTGCTGGCGTGTACATGCATATCGGGAAACCGCTCCCGAATCAGCTTTAACGCGCCGGGATCCTGGACTATAACGGCATCCAGTCCCTCTTTGTAATAAGGCAGCAAATAAGTATAGAGATCGTTTATCTCGGAGTCCTTGAACAGGGTATTAACGGTAAGGTAGACCTTTTTCCCGTGCATATGAGCTTCGTCTATAGCCGTAACAAGGGTTTTTTCATCAAAATTCTGGGCGTAAGCCCTTGCCCCGAACCTGTTTCCTCCGAGATATATGGCATCCGCTCCGGCAGACAACGCTGCCCGAAATGCGTCATATGAGCCTGCCGGCGCCAGTAATTCGGCGATCATCGTCTTGAATTGTAGCCGTTATTCCTGTTGTTGTAACTATTGCCGGAAGCGGCTGCCTTTCTTTTTAATTCCTCGATCTCCTTACGGAGATCTTCTATCTCCATCTGTGCCGATATAAGATCCTGCTTCGTTTCGTAAGCGTCATGTTCCTGCTTCTCAAATGAATCTTCCAGTGTTTCGACCTGAAGCTTTGCTTTGAAATAATCATCAGCAATATTTATCGCAAGTAGATCGCTCCTGAGATCCGCCGGCATGGTACGATAACCCCGGACCCCTTCAAAACCTGATATCTTCCTGTTTATATAATTAGCTACTTTCTGAAGATATTCTTCGTCCTCATAGCCTGCAAGCGTCACCGTTTTTCCGTTGATCAATACTTTGACTGATGTCTTTGCTGCCATATCACAGATCTCCTTTATATTCTATATCGAGATGTTTATATGCAAGAGGTGTAGCGCATCTTCCTCTGGGCGTCCTCATTATCAGACCGTTCTTTATAAGGTAGGGCTCGTACACATCTTCTATCGTCCCCGCATCCTCTCCTATGGCTGCGGCAAGATTATCGAGTCCTACCGGGCCGCCATGGAATTTTTCGATTATCGTAAGCAGGAGCTTTCTGTCCACCGGATCGAGTCCCAGCTTATCGACATCAAGTATATCAAGCGCTTCTTCAGCAATAGCTTTCGTTATTTCGCCATTGTATCTGACCTCAGCAAAATCCCT
>CADBMM010000044.1 GCA_902795795.1 uncultured Lachnospiraceae bacterium
CCGGTAAATCAAAAAGCAGCCAGAAAAAATTAAAAGTAATCTTGAATATGGTTTTTGAAGACGCTGCCGATAATGACATTATCAGACGCAATCCAATCAAGAATGTGAAATATGACGGTACGGTAAAAAAAGTTACAGGATTGACAGAACGGCAGCAGGATATGCTTTTTGATTTTCTGGAGGGATCGAAAGAGTATAGGTTTTATATTCCATTGCTGACATTTGCAATATCAACCGGACTTCGGGAAGGTGAATTGACCGGTCTTACGTGGAATGATGTAGACCTTAAAAGAGGCATAATAGAAGTTAATCATCAGCTGAAATATAAAAAGCGAGACGGCGCTTATCGGTTATTGATTAAGCCATGCACAAAAACGAAAGAAGAGCGAATAGTTCCTTTATCGACAAAGGCGAAACAGGCATTAATAGAACAGCGAATGCTTGAACTGAGAAAGAAAGTAGGAGTTGCAGAGTACAGGGATAATATCACGATTGACGGCGTGAGTAATTTTATTTTCTTTAAGAAGAATGGCAATCTTTATGCCCCGAACGCGATCAATTTTATTCTTAAGAACATTGTTGCCGCTTTCAATAAGCAGGAATTGGCATTGGCAGAACTGGAAGAACGGGAACCTGAGCTGCTGCCGCATATACATATTCATATGCTTCGCCATACATTCAGCAGCAATCGGAATCGTAACGGCGGAAATCCGATTGTTACTCGCGATATGATGGGGCATAAACGGATTCAGCAGACAGAAGCATATACCCATTCAAGCCTTGAAGATATGATTGAAGATGTTCATAAGATTGATACTAAAATCTTGAAATTTGGATGAAACGACAAAAAAGGGGACTTTTAGGGGGACTAACACGAAAAGTCCCCTTTTTTTGTTCAAAAAGCAGTTAAAATAGCTTGTTTCTGAGGCATAATTAGCACTCACCTCTTGACAGTGCTAACAATTCGTGATATATTTACCTCGTAAGAGAGAAAAGGGGCCCTTTTAAGGTGCCCTGTTTACATATAAGGAGGTAATTTTATGGATATCACGAAATTCACGCAGAAATCCATTGAAGCCCTGAATGGTCTTGAAAAATGTGCATATGAGTTCGGCAATCAGGAGATAGAGCAGGAGCACCTGCTGTATACGCTGACCCATCAGGAAGGCAGCCTTATCTTAGGGCTTGTCGAGAAGATGGATATCAATAAAGAATATTTTTTAAACAGCATCGACAAGCTTATTCAGGCCCGTGTAAAGGTCTCGAACGCGAAACCCTATATCGGCAACTATCTGAATCAGGTGCTAGTAAACGCCGAGAACGAAGCGAAGGCTATGGGAGATGAGTATGTATCTGTCGAACATCTGTTCCTGGCTATGATCAGGCAGCCCTCGCCGACGATCAAGAAATTTTTCAATGAATTCGGCATCACGAGGGAGCGCTTCCTGCAGGTCTTAAGCACGGTAAGGGGCAATCAGAAGGTGACGTCCGACAATCCGGAAGCTACCTACGATACGCTTAACAAATACGGTCAGGATCTGGTGGAAAAGGCCAGAGAGCAGAAGCTCGATCCGGTAATCGGAAGGGATACAGAGATAAGGAACCTTATCCGTATACTTTCCAGAAAGACCAAGAACAACCCGGTGCTGATCGGTGAGCCTGGCGTCGGCAAGACCGCCGTCGTGGAAGGACTGGCACTTAGGATCGCCGCGGGCGACGTGCCTGAATCACTGAAGAACAAGACCATATTCTCGCTGGATATGGGTTCATTGGTAGCCGGCGCGAAATACAGGGGCGAATTCGAGGAAAGGCTTAAAGCCGTTCTTGAAGAGGTGAAAGGATCCGACGGAAGGATCATCCTTTTCATAGATGAGCTGCATCTGATCGTAGGCGCCGGAAAGGCTGAGGGCGCCATGGACGCCGGCAACATGTTAAAGCCAATGCTGGCGCGAGGCGAGCTGCACTGCATCGGCGCTACCACGCTGGATGAATATAGACAGTATATCGAAAAAGATAAAGCCCTCGAGCGTCGTTTCCAGCCGGTAATGGTGGATGAACCGTCGGTCGACGATACGATCTCCATTTTAAGGGGTATTAAGGAAAGATACGAAAACTTCCATAAAGTCAATATTACAGACGGAGCCCTGGTAGCCGCCGCTACGATGTCTGCGAGATACATTTCCGACAGGTTCCTGCCCGATAAGGCCATCGACCTGGTGGATGAAGCCTGTGCGTCCATAAAGACAGAACTGGATTCCATGCCTGAAGAGCTGGATCTTCTGGGACGTCAGATCACAAGGCTGCAGATCGAAAAGATCGCTCTTGAAAAAGAAGAGGACAAGCTCAGCAAGGAGCGTCTGGCTGACGTGGAAAAGGAACTGTCCGAGGCCAGACAGAAGTTCGAAGAGGGTAAAACTGCCTGGGATCTTGAAAAACGCAGCGTTGAAAAGGTTTCAGAGTATAAAAAACAGAAGGAAGATATCGAGAAACAGATCGAGCTGGCAAAACAGAATTATGATTACGACACTGCGGCCAAGCTTCAGTATTCCGAGCTTCCGAGGATAGAAGCGGAGATCGAAAAGGCTCAGGAGCTTATAGAGAAACGCGACCAGAAGCTGCTGCAGGAGAAGGTCACTGAGGATGAGATCGCCGAGATCGTATCCAGATGGACCGGTATTCCGGTGACCAAGCTTACCGAAGGCGAACGTGAAAAGATCCTGAAACTGGCGGATCAGCTCCATGAAAGAGTCGTGGGCCAGGACGAAGCCGTGGAAAAGGTTTCTGATGCCATCCTGAGATCGAAGGCCGGCATAAAGGATCCTTCAAAGCCTATCGGATCCTTCATGTTCCTCGGACCTACGGGTGTAGGTAAAACGGAGCTGGCCAAATCGCTTGCGGCCAAAATGTTTGATGACGAGAACAACATGGTCAGGATCGATATGTCCGAGTATATGGAGAAATTCTCCGTATCCAGACTTATCGGAGCGCCTCCGGGATACGTGGGCTATGAAGAAGGCGGGCAGCTGACCGAGGCGGTACGAAGAAAGCCTTATTCCGTAGTGCTTTTCGACGAGATCGAAAAAGCCCATCCGGATGTATTCAACGTACTTCTGCAGGTGCTTGATGACGGACGTATTACAGATTCTCAGGGAAGAACTGTTGACTTTAAAAATACAATACTTATAATGACATCGAACATAGGCAGTGAATATCTGCTTGAGGGTATCAATGCCGAGGGCGAGATCGACGATATCGCAAAGGAACAGGTCAGCAACGATCTTAAGGCTCACTTCAGACCGGAGTTCCTTAACAGGCTTGACGAGATAATCATGTTCAAGCCGCTTACGAAGGAAGATATCGGACATATCGTTGACCTGGAGATCAAGGATCTTAACAGGAGGCTTGCTGACAGAGAGCTTACTATCGCGCTTACTGATGCTGCCAAGGACTATGTTGTCCAGAACGGTTATGATCCGGCGTACGGCGCGCGTCCGCTGAAGAGATATCTGCAGAAGCACGTGGAGACGATGTCCGCGAAGATGATCCTTGGCGGAAATATCGATGAAGGAGATACGCTTCTGTTCGATGTAAAGGACGGCGAGCTCACCCTGGAGGATAAAAAGGAAGCGTAAAGGAAATATTTATGGATTATATGATCAGAGCAACTGCGGCGAACGGCTTTATAAGAGCCTTCGCCGCAACAACGAAGGATATCGCGCAGACTGCGGCAGACGCGCATAAGACTACACCGGTCGTTACTGCAGCCCTTGGAAGGACGCTCACGGCTGGAGCCATGATGGGCCTTATGATGAAGGGCGACAAGGATATCATGACTATCATAGTAAAGGGAGACGGACCGATAGGAGGCATTACGGTCACGGCGGATTCGCACGGAAATGTCAAGGGCTATCCGGAAAATGCTAAAGTCGATGTACCGCTTAAACGGCCCGGAAAGCTCGACGTCGGAGCGGCTGTCGGCGCAGGCTCGCTTACGGTAATAAAGGATCTTGGACTTAAAGAGCCATATACAGGCACGGTCGAGCTCGTAAACGGCGAGATAGCAGAGGATATTACATATTATTTCGCAGCCAGCGAGCAGGTGCCTTCGGCTGTAGGGCTTGGCGTACTTGTGGATACCGACCGCAGTGTACGCGCATCCGGAGGATTTATCATCCAGCTTATGCCGGGCGTTCCGGATGAAGTCGTGGATAAACTGGAAAAGAAAGTGAACGAGCTTGAATCGGTAACGTCAATGCTCGACTCAGGCATGACTCCTGAGGATATGATCAATAGTATTCTTGCGGGTTTTGATCCGGAGATACTTGAAAAGGATGAACTGCATTTCTACTGTAACTGCTCGAAAGACCGTATGGCTAAGGCCCTGATAAGCCTGGGCGCACGCGAACTGACATCGCTTATAGCCGACAATGAGCCTATAGAGCTGAAATGCCACTTCTGTGAAAGCTGCTACAGTTTTGAGGTGGAAGAGCTGAAGGAAATGCTTGAAGTCGCAAGGTGATCTACATCGGATATAATTTACTGTCTTTAAGAAAATCAGGCTTTGCCAGCTGCATATCGCAGAGGGCATAGCCTTTTTTATGCATGAGATAGAACTTGAAATCGAGCAGTGCGGCAGGTACGCCGAGCAGCTTGGCGGTTTCGAAAAAAGTGTGGTCTTTTAGAAGAGATGCGACTTCTTCGTCATCCAGCAGCAGCTCTGCGGCGAATAGGTTTGCGTCTCTTTCCATGGAATCTTCTTTATCGTATGACAGCGGAATGTCGAGTTCCGTGAAACCCTTCATCATCGCGATGCTGCGGTGGAGCACGGCGTGGCCGAGCTCATGGGCGACGAGGATCCGGCAGAAGATATCCGGCAGGTTTTCGTCTATTACTATATTCTCTATCCGTGAAACATAGAAATAATACCCCTTAAGCTTGCGGTTCAGATCCATGCGCCTGATCCTTATCCCGCGGGCATCACAAATAAGATACGGGTCGTTCGTGCCGTATTTATTTACGAGCTTTTCAGTTTTGGAGACAATATATTCTGTAAGCATTATTTCTTCTTCGGACTGAATTTT
The DNA here is from genome assembly GCA_902795795.1 of uncultured Lachnospiraceae bacterium. Lineage (GTDB taxonomy): Bacteria > Bacillota > Clostridia > Lachnospirales > Lachnospiraceae > Alectryocaccobium. Next base: position 5,082 of record CADBMM010000044.1, read on the forward strand.
TCCGAGGCCTCTTCTTTTGATTCCATGTAGATCTGCATGAGCGACTGCATGAATACTTCCTTGGCGTCATCATCCAGTGCGCCGCCGGCGAAAAGAGCCCCTGCACGTTTTAAAATGGCCTCAGCTTCCCGTTTCCCCTTGTTGCCGTATCTGGACTTGGCACGGCGTAGGAATTCCTCTTCCTCGAAGTCTTCGCCGGGATCGAGGGCGCCGTCATCGGTAAGATAGGAAGGATCCACTTTAAGGGCTTCGGCGATCTTTCTTATATTGCCCCGGCGCGGGATGGCGCCAAGCTGTTCGTAGGTGTATAAGGATCTTTCGGAGATACCTGTGACCTCGGCAAGCTCCGACTGGGAATAATTCAGTTTAAGCCTCAGATCCTTAAGTTTTTCACCGAATGTCATGGACAAAAGCCTCTCTTTCTTCCGATTTTGAGTCCATTATATATCGGAAGTTTATACGTGTCAATCTGTTAAAAAATGCCGTATCCATGGCATCATGCTGCGCCTTTGTGCTTTTTGCTTTATAAGTATTGTTATCCTTTTAACATTTTCCACATAGACGATACATGAGTGAATTTGTTATAATAATAACAATATATTGTTCTGGAGGAAAATAAATGAGTAATTGGGAACTGCTGATAACGAATGAGCAGATGGAAGAGGCCACTAATACTCTGCTCGAGACCGGTGCAAAGGTCGGAGCGGATTCCTGGCAAAACCGTGCGGAAGGCCAGAAATCTCACTGCGGATTCGGTGAGAGAGGAACCTGCTGCCGTATCTGCAGCATGGGACCGTGCCGTATAACTCCTAAGGCACCCAAGGGTATCTGCGGATGCGATGTTCATGGAATCGTAGGGCGTAATTATCTGCGCTTCACTGCCGGCGGCAGCGCAACGCATTCGGACCATGGCAGAAGTATCTGCCATACACTTTATCAGGCAAGTGAAGACGGAGTATATCATGTAAAAGATCCTGAGAAACTTATAAGGATCGCCAAGGAATGGGGCGTAGAGACCGAAGGCAAGGATATCTATGACCTTGCTCATGAGATGGCCGAGACAGCTCTTATGGAGTACGGAAAGCCTTTCGGCGTATCACGTTGGTTAAAGAGAGCTCCGCAGCACACACAGGATCTCTGGCATGCTGCAGAAGTGGAGCCAAGAGCTATAGACAGGGAAGTATCACAGTCGCTTCATATGACTCATATGGGCTGCTCATCTCTTCCCGAGGCACTCGTAAAACAGTCCATGCGCGCCGGCTTGTCCGACGGCTGGGGCGGTTCGATGTGCGGAACAGAATTTTCAGACGTTCTTTTCGGAACTCCTAAACCTATAGACACCGAGGCGAATATCGGCGTAATGGAAGTCGATAACGTAAATATCGTAGTCCACGGACATGATCCCTCATTGTCCGAGATGATCGTATTTTATGCTAATGATCCCGAGATGATCGCCTATGCGAAACAGCAGGGCGCAAAAGGAATAACCGTTTCGGGCGTATGCTGCACGAGCAATGAGGTAGCCATGCGTCACGGTATCCCGATGGCCGGCAACTTCCTGCAGCAGGAGAATGTTGTCCTTACCGGAGCCTGCGAAGCCATAGTAGTAGACGTGCAGTGCATTTTCCCGGCACTTGGACCGCTTTCAAAGTGCTTCCATACAAAGTTCATCACGACATCTCCCATAGCGATGATGCCGGATTCCGACTTTATCGAGGTCAACGAGATCAATGCCGGAGAGCAGGCTAAGACTATAGTCAAGATGGCTATCGAGAACTTTAAAAACCGTAAACCCGAGCTTGTGAATATCCCGCAGCTTAAGGCCAAGGCAAGAGTCGGATATTCAGTAGAAGCTATCAAGAAATGCCTTGACGGAGTCTGCAACTCCCACGTGGACGAGTACGGAAGCATGATGCCGCTCGTAGACGCGATCAAGGCAGGCGTTATAAGAGGAGCCGTAGCCATGGTAGGCTGCAACAATCCGCGCATCAGGCCGGATACGGCTCATATCGCACTTATGAAAA
>CADBMM010000045.1 GCA_902795795.1 uncultured Lachnospiraceae bacterium
CAGGCCAAGCGCGATCACCCGCAGGATCTTCACCGGTATCTTGGATACAATGAAATCAAAGAACGGGGCTATAAGATACACCACCAGCATGCAGGCTATACCGAAAACGATCAGTCCTTCCGCGCAGACTCTTCCGTGAATATTCAGGAAGTAGCCGTCATAAGACCACCAGCGTTCTCCATAGTTCGTCTCCAGCATATATGCGGCAAGGTATTCGATAGTTCCACAGAGCACAACGCAGACTATCAGCTCTACTACCGGGTTCTTGCGGAACCTGCTGCAGATCAGAAGGGCGATAAGTCCGCCGCTGCCGTATACCGGAAGCCATGGGCCGTGCAGCATGCCGCGGTTGTAAAACGCGCCGTCCTGCATGATATAGAAGAATACTTCCCATGCCCAGCCGATAAAGCAGAACAGGATAAATAAAAGGATAAGGGTCCAGACCGAATACGCACGCAGGAAGGAGAACGGAGCTTTGATCTTAAACTTTCTTTCCTTCCATCTGGGATTCAGGCGCAGCGGATAGGACTTTCCGTCTCTGGCTCCGACATTTCGTTCTGCCGCATATTTGATACCTTCAACTTCATCATATTTGATTTTTTCATCAAAGCTCCAGAGCCAGATGCTGAACCATTTTAGGAAAAATGCCCTGACGCCGGTTCTCTTCTTCTCATTTTCCAGTACAAAAGTCTGCTGGTCGACCACGTCGAAATATGCTTCGTACAAAGTGATCTTATCACACTGCTCATAGAGATATACATCGTCCAGCTGATCCGCGTTTGCTATCTGCTGCTCTTTTGCCATCTGGCGGAGGCGTACATAATATTCCGTGCGTACTGAAATTCTGTACGGGAAGCCGAAAAACAGATCTGAAAGACCGAAGGTAATAAAGCCCAGAATGACCCAGCCGATCATTGACAGATCAAGTACAAAGGCCTCCCATTTATGACCGTTCATCATTTTTCTGGAAAGAGTTATGGCCTCCGTCGCCTTCATTCCGGGATTTTCCGCAACAATATACGGTACAAGATAATAAGAATAGTGTTTTATAATACCGCCGACAATGGTCAGCCACCAGAGTGTCTGGAACACTGTCACCAGGAACATTGTAAAGCAGGCGTGAAACCATTTCCGCACTGCCGCGAAATGGAGCGTATGCAAAAACGGCAGTTTTGCATATGTTCTTGATTCCAGGAACATTCTGCGCAGTATCGGCGTCATTACGTTCCGGATAAAAAACCACAATGCAAACGTAACCAAAGCACAGAAAAGAATGAACAGTACCTGTGTTGCCGTCTGCGATTTTGTCATCCCGAAGATCGCCTCGGCAAGCGTTGTGTAGATCATTCCGGAAAGATATGAACTGAATACACCGGAAAGAACACCGTTTGTCGTACCAAGAGCCGCAGAATTTTCGATCTCATCGGGAATATTGTCCCTTATCATCTGCGAGATCTCTTCACTCAGCGAAAGATCTCCTTCAATAATACTCGTAAAGACATCCTCTGCCTGAAGGATAGTGTGGCTTCCCGCCTTTGTAATGCTGCTTGTCTGCCGCTTTATCAGGTCAACAGACTGGCTTCCTTCAGTGCCAAACAGGGCTATGATCAGGCAGAGAAAGACAAGCATCGGATAATGCTTGAAAAAACTCTTTCTGCCGGCTTTTTTCAATTCTTTTCTATTCACTTTCTTCTCCCCTTTTTCCGGATGCCTGTCATGCACCCTGAACCTCATTATATTAATACTTTTACTGAATGTATACTATTGCTGTCCTTCGGAACGCGCTTGCCGCCTGAGTCACTGCAGAATAGATAAGACCTCCGCCGTAAATATAAACGATAGGTCCTGTCGTCCGCATGAACAAAAAGGCCACGCATAATATCACGAGCACGAAATTGACGATCCCGCTGATCAGATTTCTCTTCCAGTACGGTGAATGATATTTCCTTGCTTCCAGTGCCCTTAAAAAATCAACAAGCGCAGTGAAGGCATATGTAAAGACCAGATAAATAACAACATATACCATCGGCAGGCTTAAAAGCGACCCGGTAAAGATACCGAAGTCCAGGGCAACGATCCCTATAAACAGGATATCCCCGCCGCCGGCCATATACCTTGTCATGGTAAAATAATAAACGATCTGCCGGAGGCCGTAA
>CADBMM010000046.1 GCA_902795795.1 uncultured Lachnospiraceae bacterium
ATTTGCTTTCGTTGCAATTATCAGAAAAGTTACTTATAATCATTATATAACATCAATGGCAGAACAGCTTTTGATGACAGTTTCATTAATGTTGACACAAAACGATCATTGGAGAATTTGTTATGAAGATCACTTTTATAGGCGCTGACCACGAGGTCACAGGCAGCTGCACCTTACTTGAGATCGCCGGAAAATATTATGTAGTCGACTGCGGCATGGAGCAGGGAAAGGATATCTATGAAAACGTTCCTTTTCCGGTGAATCCGTCGGATGTTGAAGCGGTTTTCCTCACTCATGCGCATATCGATCACTCCGGTATGATTCCGAAGTTTGTTAAGGATGGCTTTAAAGGAGCGATTTATGCCACGGAGGCTACGGTAAACCTCTGCAATATAATGCTCCGTGATTCTGCGCACATACAGATGCAGGAGGCTGAGTGGAAGGACCGTAAGGCAAAAAGGGCAGGAAAACCGGCGGAAGGACCTATATATGACCTTAATGACGCCGATGCGGCGATAAGGCTGCTTCGCCCCTGCGATTATGATAAAAGATATGTTATCTCCGAAAATGTGTCCATAAGGTTCAACGACATAGGGCATCTTCTCGGATCTTCTGCGATAGAGATATGGATGACCGAAGGCGATGTAACAAAAAAGATCGTTTTCAGCGGTGACATAGGCAATCACGACAGGCCGATAATAAGGGATCCGAAGACGATAAAGGAAACGGATTATCTTGTTATAGAATCCACATACGGCGACCGATTACACGATGAGGCGAAGGATTCTGTCACCGATCTGGCAAATGTCATCCAGAGGACCTTTGACCGAAAAGGAAATGTCGTTATTCCGGCTTTTGCTGTCGGAAGGACCCAGGAGATCCTGTATGCTATCCGCGAGATAAAGGAAAGAGGGCTGGTAACAGGTCACGGAGACTTCCCGGTTTATCTTGACAGTCCGCTTGCGTCTGATGCGACGGCCATTTTCATGCAGTGTCCGAGAGAATACTTCGATGATGAAACACGTGCCATACTGGAAGAAGGAATAGATCCGATATGGTTCACGAACATAAAACTCTCAGTTACGGCAGATGATTCAAAGATGATAAACTTCGATCAGGAGCCTAAGGTCATCATCTCAGCGAGCGGCATGTGCGACGCGGGCAGGATAAAGCACCATCTGAAGCACAATCTCTGGAGAAAAGAATGTACGATCCTGTTCGTGGGATACCAGACAGTCGGAACTCTGGGACGTTCAATAGTTGACGGTGCGAAGCAGGTGACGATATTCGGAGAAAAGATCGCCGTTGAGGCTGAAATAGCCCAGATGGCAGGAGCATCCGGCCACGCCGACCGCAACGGACTTAAGGCCTGGGCCGCAGCGTTTGAAAAGAAACCGGTTATAACATTTGTCAATCATGGTGATGACGAATCCTGTGTAAGCTTCCGTGAGCTGCTCGAAAAAGAGCTTGGATACAACGCCGTAGCTCCGTTTTCCGGTACTGAATACGATCTTCTCACGGGTGAGCCGATCACCGTTACCGAAGGCGTGCTCATCCCTGATAAGAGCGGAACAGTGAATGCCCCGGGAAGCAAAGCCCAGAAGCTTTATAACGATCTTGTCTCTGCGGCGGAAGAGCTGGCCGAGCTTACGAAAAACAGTAAAGGCAGATCAAACGCCGAGGTCATCACCCTTACTGAGCGCATAAGGAATCTTATTGAATACTATAAATAGAGGCATATTATGAACATATGTGTTTACGGAGCGGCCAGCAGCCTGATCGAAAACAAATACATCGAGTCTGTTGAAAAGCTGGGACGCGAGATCGGAAAAAGAGGTCATGCACTTGTTTTCGGCGCCGGCGGAAGCGGACTTATGGGAGCAGCCGCCAAAGGCGTAAAAGAAACAGGAGGGTATATTACGGGCGTCATTCCGAGCTTTTTCATAGAAGAGTCACTGGAGCCGATCTATGATAAATGTGATGAGATCATCTATACCGAGACCATGCACGAAAGAAAGCAGACGATGGAAGACATGGCTGATGCTTTTATCGTCGTACCCGGCGGAATAGGAACTTATGAGGAGTTTTTTGAGACGATTGTCCTTAAACAGCTTGGAAGGCATAGAAAGCCTATTGCGCTTTACAATGTGGACGGGTATTTCGATCATCTTGAAGCGCTGCTGCATGAAGCTGAGCGGAGAAAGTTTATCCGTTCGAAATGCGATCGTTTGTACCGGGGATTTTCTGATCTGGAAGAAATGTTTTCTTATCTGGAGAATGACGGAGGCTGACGTGTGTCAGCCTCCTGGTTTTTTATGTTTTATGCTATAAATGCCTTATAGGCTTTGTAGGTTTCGTATACGTCGGCCTTGGAAGTTATTTCATAGGGCGCGTGCATGTTGAGCACCGGAGTGCCGAAATCGATCACATCCATTCCAAGATTTGCCAGGATATATGCGATCGTGCCGCTTCCGCCTGCATCGACCTTGCCGTTTTCAGCCATCTGGAAGGATACGCCTGCATCGCCAAGCACTTTACGCAGATATCCTATATATTCGGCATTTGCGTCGTTGGAACCGGCCTTTCCGCCTGATCCCTGATATTTGATTATTACGGGGCCGTAACCCAGATAAGAAGTGTTCTTTTTATCCATTACCTCGGGATAGAAGGGATCGTATCCTGCGCTGACATCTGATGAAAGCACCTTTGTCTTGCGGAAGGCCCGTCTGAGTTCCAGGCTTCCTCCGCAGCCGCACACACTGAAAAGATCGAGGAGGGCATCCTCAAAAAATCTTGAATGCATTCCCGTAGCGCCGACGCTGCCTATTTCTTCTTTATCTGTAAAAAGGCAAAGTGATGTGTACTCTACATCCTTCATTTCAACAAACGCTCTGTAGGATGTATATGCGCAGACTCTGTCGTCCTGGCCGTAGGCCATGATCATGCTGCGGTCAAGGCCGTGTTCTCTTGCCGGACCTGCCGGAACTACTTCCAGTTCGGCTGAAAAAAGATCGTCTTCTTCGATGCCATAGGTTTCTTTAAGGAGAGCCAGGATATTTGCCTTGACAGGCTCTTTTTCGTCATCTGATGCTCCTGCAAGCGGCATGGTGCCGGTAAGCAGATCAAGCCCTTCGCCCGGAATAGCTTCTGCGAGAGTCTTCTGCATCTGGGCTTTTCCGAGATGAGGCAGAAGATCAGTGATGCTTACTACCGGATCTTTTATATTTTCACCGATATTTATGTTTACGACACTTCCGTCTGTCTTTACAACGATTCCGTGGATAGCCATCGGAAGGGCCGTCCACTGGTATTTTTTGATACCGCCATAATAATGGGTATCCAGATAGACCATGCCGCTTTCTTCATACAGTGGATTGGGCTTCAGATCAAGGCGCGGGGAATCCACGTGGGCGCCGAGTACGCGGAAGCCTTCAGACGGCGCTTTTCTTCCAATACGAATAGCAAGCAGAGCCTTATGCATCATATCAAAATAGATAACATCTCCGGGAGCCGGTGCTTTTCCGCTCTCGATCACGCTTTCAAGGCTTTTGGCTCCCTGCGCTTCAAGTTCCTTTACGAAATAAGCAACGCATTCTCTTTCGGTCTTGCAGTTTGTGAGGAAGCTGATATAGTCCGCGGCAAAGCTTTCGGCTGCGGCCGTATCATAGGTTCCTTTTTTGAAAATGATTTCTTTTGACATTATTATCCTTCTTTCTTCGGGCCGGAAGGCCCGTTTATATCTTCTTATGCAAAATACCCGGCGTCATATCCTTCCGCGGCAGCCTGCATGGCGTTTCGGACTTCTTTTGCGTCTCCGATCACGACCAGTTTGTCCCCAAGGACATTTAAACTTTCTGCCAGTTCGTTGGCAGGGGCATAGCCCATTCCGATAACGATATGGTCAAACGGGATCTCCTTTTCGATTCCATCATGCTCCAGTACAGCACCGTTTTCGGTGATCCGCACCGTGCGGGTATCGGTCCTGATATTGACTTCATATTCGCGCAGCGCTTTGCGCATGGAGACCGCGGTATTGCCGTCCATTTTCGGGACAAGTTTATCTTTTCTGGCAGCGATCGTGATATCTCCGCGTTCCAGGGAAGCAAGGTATAAGGCAGTCTCAGCAGCAGTCTCTCCTGCTCCGACGACCAGGATCTTTCCCATAGGCTGGGCTTTTCCGAGAAGGACATCTTCGGCGAATAAGACTTCTCTGGTATCTGCGCCAGGGATCGAGCAGGGCTTCGGGCGCGATCCTGAAGCCAGAATGACTTTATCGGCGCCAAAGGCAAGAATATCTTCGGCAGAGGCGTTTTTATTGAGCTCAATATGAACACCCAGTTTTTTCACTTCATTGATCAACCAGCAAAGGAAGGTGATGTGGTCCCCTTTGGCGGGCGCATAGCACGCTGCCAGAAATACACCGCCCAGCCGGTCGTTCTTTTCCCAGAGAGTAACATCATGGCCTCTTCGCGCAGCAGCGATCGCCGCTTCAAGGCCTCCGGGGCCGCCGCCTATGACCAGTACTTTTTTCGGTTCAGGCTGATCTTTATAATCATAAAGATATTCGCGTCCTGTTTCCGGATTGACGCAGCAATGGACGCAGCCCTTCATGAGCTCTCCGAAACAGCTTTGGCAGCGCAGACAGGGACGTATCTCTTCATAGCGTTCTTCCTTTGCCTTGTTCGGCATTTCCGGATCTGCGAGAGAGCAGCGGGCCATGCCGACCAGGTCGCACCAGCCATCCTGGATAAAGGTCTCTGCCAGCAGCGGATCATCCACGCCGTTGCTGCCGATCACCGGTATGTTCAGGAAGCTTTTCAGTTCCCTTGCGTTTTTAAGTGCCCATGCGTGATCCTGGAACATGGTGGAGCTTTGCAGCGGGATATAGCTGGAATAGGTTCCGTTGGAGCAGTTTATTGCATCAAAGCCCCAGGCTTCAAATTCTCTGGCGATCATACGCGATTCTGTCAGCGAACGGCCTGAAAGGACATGTTCTTCGGCGCTGAAACGTATCATCAACGGGAAATCCGGACCAACAGCAGCACGTATAGCGTCATATACTTCATGAATGAAGCGCATGCGGTTATTAAAGCATCCGCCGTATTCGTCGGTCCGCTTGTTCTGATACATGGACATGAATGCGGCGATAAGATAGCCGTTGCCGCCATGGAGCTCGATCCCGTCAAAACCTGCTTCTTTTGCATTGGCGGCAGCCGCTGCAAACTGTTCCACAAGAGTATGGATCTCTTCGACAGTAAGTTCATGAGGAAGTTCTTTAAAAGACGGGCATGGTATCTCTGAAGGAGCTATCGGCCGTTCACCGGTGATCCAGTGATTGGTCTGTCTGCCGGCGTGGTAGATCTGGCAGAAGATCCTGGTATTGTACTGATGTATGGTCTCCGTCAGGCGGCGGTGACTTTCGATCTGGCTTTTATTCCATAAGCCGGCCGCAGTCGGACTATTTGCGGCAGCCGGGCAGATCCGGTAATCTTCCGTTATGATCAGGCCGTATCCGCCTTTCGCGCGTGCTTCATGGTATCTGATAAACTGTTCGCTGGCAGTACCGTCTGCATTGCACATCCCGGTCAGCATGGCAGTGACTACGAAACGGTTCGGAATTTCGCAGTTTCCGATTTTTACCGGCGTAAACATAAGGTCGTTTTTCATAGGATACTCCTTGTACTGAAATAAGGCACGTGGGCTTTTCGGCCCTGTTTTGATCTTGCGCATTTATTCTATCATAATATTTCAGGCTTGTGTTGTGAAGTAAAGCAGAATAATATTAAGATGAAACTGAAACATGAGCGGAGGATGGGCAGCGCGGCAGCATCGGAAGAAAATTCTCTTTATGCGCCTGCTGTATCATGAATAAGGAGGAAGTACATGATCGTCATAAAAAACGTACGCCTGATCAACGGAACCGGAAAAGAAGTATTTCCGAAAACCGATATTCTGATCGAAAACGGTAAGATACTGGCGGCAGGGGAGAATATCACCATACCGGAAGGTGCATCTGTGATAGCCGGGGAAGGCCTGACGGCGATTCCCGGGCTCATTGATATGCATACCCATTTTGGAGGAAGTTCCACTTTTGACCGGCCATCCTGCGGTTCAAGGTTTGAAACGTATGATTATGTAAAAGCCAGGGAGGGATTTCTGCGCTGGGGAGTGACGACAGTGCGTACCTGCGGAGATCAGGCGGAAGATATAATTTCATTTCGTAACGATGTAAAAGCCGGAAAGATCCAGGCACCTGATGTAGTATGCTGCGGGCCTTTTATCCAGGTGCGGGACGGCCATCCCTGGGGAACGGTCTATTTTAAAGATGAGACCATCGCGGAAAAAGCTGTTGTTTTTGTGGATGAAGATGCACCGATCGAGGAACAGGTAGACCGGATCGCCGCGATGGGAGTTGATTTTATTAAGGTTTTTTATGGACATGTCAATGCATTGGACTATCCGGGTTCCGCACCGTGTATGACTGAGGAGCAGTTAAAAAGAGTCGTTGAAAGCGCGCACAGAAACGGGCTGAAATGCGCCTGCCATGTAGATGGTCCCACAGAAATGCTCGCCGCGGCGAAAGCAGGTGCGGACACGATCGAACACATGGTCAATGCCGGAAATGTTGAAAATATTGAGTATACGGAAGAACTGATCTGCACTCTGAAGGAAAACGGCACGGTAGTTGATCCGACACTGATCGCAACCTGCCGGGCACAGACCCCGCAGATGAAAGATGTATGCGGACCGGCAAAGACCGGTGTAAAGAAATGCTTTGAGGCAGGGATCCCGCTTGCTGTCGGCTGCGATTCCGGGATACCGTTTGTTCCATTCGGCGAGTCGCTGCACGACGAAATGAAGGTCCTGGTCGAAGCTGGGATCCCTGCAGCAGATGTGCTTCGCATGGCAACGCTCGGCAATGCACAGACGCTTGGCATGGCGGACAGTATCGGAAGTATAGAAGAGGGAAAAAACGCCGATATCGTACTTTTGCGGGATGATCCTCTGACAGATATCGACGCGACAAAGAGTATCGCTCTGGTGATGAAAAAGGGCAGGATCGTGTATCACGAATAACAAAGAAAGAAGAGACCGCGGCAGTCTCTTCTTTGGGTTTGCCGTTTTTAAACGGCCAGAGGGTATATGAGCAAATTTTATGAATGTAGGCAAGAATTGTTCGGAGAAAGAATGCTTTATCTTTATAAATTTGCTATGGCTTGTTCACTCGATCTGATGTTATTATAGTTAGCATAAGCTAACTTGTCAACCCGTAATTTGAATTTTTTTAATATTTTTTTCAGAGTGTTTTTCCTTTGATACTCTGCCTGGGCGATCACACGGCAGCCTTGAAAATAAGGCACTGTTGCTGTAAAATATTTAAGGATTTGCCGGATACTGAACAGTCGACAGGATCGTTTCCATGTAATGGCAAATGCTGCTTTTCAAGTTCTACGCAGGGAGGTAGATATTTATGAACTTTTTCTCACCAGCAGACGTTGCCCGTAATTATATCCAGATAGGTAAGAGCAAGGTAAATACGCCTGTATTTAAGATGATAATTCTGGCGATCCTTGCCGGCGCTTTTATCGCTGTGGGCGGTATAGCATCTACTACAGTAGCTGTAGCGGTAGAACCCCCGTCTTTAGGCAAGCTCCTCGGGGCATGCGCATTCCCGGGCGGTCTTACCATGGTCCTTATAGCAGGATCTGAGCTGTTCACAGGTAACTGTCTTCTGACTATTCCGCTGCTCGAAAAAGAGATCAGGTTCAGCGGGATGATCAAGAACTGGGTATTTGTCTATATCGGCAATCTTATCGGCAGTATGCTTCTGGCAGCCGGTGTAGTCTTCAGCGGTCAGCCATCGCTGTTCGGCAATGGAGTGGCGGTTTCGATGATCTCAACAGCAGCAGGCAAATGCAGCCTCTCATTCGGAGATGCTTTATTAAAGGGCATCCTCTGCAACTTCCTGGTCTGCATAGCTGTATGGATCTCATTTGCGGCAAAGGATGTCGTAGGTAAGATCGTCGGCCTTTTCTTCCCGATCATGATGTTCGTACTTTGCGGATTTGAACACAGCGTAGCGAATATGTATTATATAAGCTCAGCGCTTTTCGCAAAGACAGTACCGGCATTCGCTGATGCTGCGACAGCGGCAGGAGTCGACCTCGACAAGGTAACGTGGGGAGGAATGTTCGGATCGAACCTGCTCCCGGTAACTATCGGAAATATAATCGGCGGAGCGATCTGCGTCGGCGTTGCATACTGGTACATCTATCTGAAACGTGCCAAGAGGATCGATATCCTGTCCAGTGAAGAGTAAATAACGATCATTCAAACAAGACATGAAATTTCATATATTTACGATTTCAGAACCGTAGGTAATGACCATTTTTCAGATTGGAGGAATGCATAAATGGTATTTACAACTACACATTCAATTGAAGGCGAAAGAATAGCAAAATACAAAAAGATAATAAGTGAGGCGGCAGCGGCCGGCGGAAGACTCGGCTGTGCACCCGGAGAGGAACCGGTAAGCGTCAATTCGCTTACGGAAGAGGAATTCCATAAGCTTTATGTCGATACCCAGAAAAAAGCATTCGACAGACTGGTAGCTGAAGCTGAAAGACTTAAAGCCAATGCTGTCATAGGCGTTACTACTGATCATTCATTTACCGGTCCGGACGATGAAACGCTTCTGGTCACGGTTACCGGGACTGCGGTGATGGTCGACGTTTCTTACTATTAAACCGTTACGCCCGGCTGCCTTATGTATAACAGGTGGATCAGGCATTTCAAAACATAATAAACTGTTCACACGGATCCGGGTATGTTTACCCGGATTCTTGTCATTTATTCTAAATTATGATATACTCATTTAGTTATTGTAATGGCTGCACAGCAGTTTATTCAGCGCATAGTGGGGTGGATCATGAAAAAACTTGAAGATTATGTCATCAGCATACCGGATTATCCTATCAAAGGCGTCCTTTTCAGGGATGTTACAGGCATCCTTCAGGATGCGGACGGGCTTAAGCTCGCGATAGATTCCCTTCAGGACTTTTTAAAGGATGTGGATTTTGACGTTCTTGCAGGAACGGAATCGAGAGGATTCATCTTCGGAATGCCTCTGGCTTACAATCTTCATAAACCCTTCCAGCTTATTAGAAAGAAGGGCAAGCTTCCCAGAAAGACCATTGAAGAGACTTACGATCTTGAATACGGACAGGCTACGATCGAGATGCATGAAGATGCGATAAAGCCGGGACAGAAGGTAGTTCTTGTAGACGATCTCCTTGCCACGGGAGGCACTATGGAAGCCTGCATAAAGCTCATCGAAAGACTGGGCGGAGAGGTCGTAAAGATCCTTTTTGTCATAGAACTCGTAGATCTTAAGGGCAGAGAAAAGCTCAAAGATTATAATGTCGAGTCTGCCATTCAGTTCGAAGGCGAGTAACATTAATTTATTATTGATCATCTGATCTTTGTTTACGGCGCATATAGATCATGCCGGATGCGCCAGGCGGTTTTTATATGGCAGAAGAAACAGTACTGGAACAGAATAAAACAGAAGCATCTCCTGTGAAAGACAAGGAGAACAAGCCTGAAAGACGTACGCCCAGGATAGACTTCAAGATAGACAATTTCGGTGATTTTGCAGATCCTGACCAGCTCTATGATGAGCTTATTAAACGTGTCAAAAAATACCATCCTTCAGATGATATTACAGTTATAGAAAAAGCGTACAAGCTTGCCAGAAGCGCGCATAATGATCAGCTTCGCAAATCCGGTGAACCTTATATCATCCATCCGCTGAATGTCGCCATAATCCTGGCTGATCTTGAGATGGATAAGGAGACCATAGTCGCAGGCCTTCTCCATGATATCGTCGAAGATACGGACATCACCCTTGAAGAGCTGGAAGAGATGTTCGGCAAGGAAACTGCGCTTATTGTCGACGGCGTTACAAAGCTGAGCCGGCTGACCTATTCTGCGGACAAGGTCGAAGAGCAGGCTGAGAATTTGAGAAAAATGTTCCTTGCGATGGCAAAGGACATACGAGTAGTCATAGTAAAGCTTGCCGACCGTCTGCATAATATGCGGACGCTTAAATATATGACTCCTGAAAAACAGGAGGAAAAGGCCCAGGAGACCCTCGACATCTATTCGCCGATCGCCCAGAGGCTCGGTATTTCTGCCGTGAAGGTCGAACTTGACGACCTTTCGCTCAAATATCTCGATCCGGAGATGTATTACAAGCTGGTAAGCGAGATAAACGAGAAAAGAGAAGAGCGCCAGCGCTTCGTGGATGATATCGTAAAGGATATCGAAAAACATATGGAAGACGCCGGGATCAAGGCCGTGGTAAAGGGCCGGGCGAAGCATTTCTTCTCGATATACAGAAAAATGATCAATCAGAGCAAGACTCTGGATCAGATATATGACCTGCTTGCAGTCAGGATAATAGTGGACACGGTCAAGGACTGCTACGCTGCGCTTGGCGTGCTTCACGAGCTTTACACACCGGTACCCGGCAGATTCAAGGATTATATTGCCATGCCGAAGCCGAATATGTATCAGTCGCTGCACAACACGCTGATCGGTCCGAGCGGAAAGCCCTTTGAGGTGCAGATCCGTACCTTCGACATGCACAGGATCGCTGAATACGGTATTGCTGCCCACTGGAAATACAAGGAAGCCTCCGACGGAAAGACTCCGGGCAAAGACCAGGAAGAGGCGAAGATGAACTGGCTGAGGAGTATCCTTGAGTGGCAGCAGGATATGTCGGACAACAAAGAATTCATGAACGCTCTTAAGAGCGACCTGAATCTTTTCAATGAAAATGTTTATGTATTTTCACCGGCAGGAGACGTAAAGACTCTCCCGGCCGGCTCATGCACAATAGACTTCGCTTATCTGATACATTCGGCCGTCGGAAACAAGATGGTCGGCGCAAGGGTAAACGGAAAGCTTGTTCCCATAGAGACTAAGCTTAAGAACGGCGACCGAGTCGAGATCATCACTTCTCAGAACTCCAGGGGCCCCAGCCGCGACTGGCTGAAGGTCGTAAAAAGCTCGACCGCGAAAAACAGGATAAATCACTGGTTCAGGAATGAATCAAGAGAAGATAATATCCAGAAGGGCCGCGATATGCTGGCCGGATATGCCAAATCTAAAGGCAAGAACTTAACGCCGCTTCTTAAACAGGAATTCATGGATGCCGTTGTTGAAAAATACGGATTCCACGACTGGGATTCGGTGCTTGCCGCGATCGGGCATGGCGGATTAAGAGAAGGCCAGGTCCTCAACAGGCTTCTTGATATGGAAGCCAAGGAACGCATCAATTCGCTGACAGACCAGGATATAATCGACAGCACAGCGGAATCAGTCAGCCCCGGAGAGAGGCAGAAGAACAAAGGCGGCATCGTTGTCCACGGAGCCCATGATGTGGCTGTAAGGTTCTCGAAATGCTGCAGTCCTATCCCGGGCGATGAGATCGTAGGCTATGTTACGCGCGGCCGCGGCGTGACCATACACAGGACGGACTGCGAGAATATAATCAATCTGCCGGAGTCGGAAAGAGCCAGACTCATAGACGCCCAGTGGCATAAGGAAGAAAACGCCGAAAGAAAATATCTTGTTGAGATAAATATCTACGCCAATAACAGGCCGGGACTTCTCGTTGATATATCAAGAGTCATAGCGGAGAGTAAGACCGATATAAAGGCTCTGAATGTAAGAGTCGGCAAGAACGAGGTCGTGACCTTCAGCGTTTCATTCGATGTCGACGATACGAACGAACTCAATTACCTGAACTCGAAGATACGTCAGGTCGAAGGCGTTTTGGATATA
Organism: uncultured Lachnospiraceae bacterium; assembly: GCA_902795795.1. Taxonomy (GTDB): domain Bacteria; phylum Bacillota; class Clostridia; order Lachnospirales; family Lachnospiraceae; genus Alectryocaccobium. Next base: position 11,851 of record CADBMM010000046.1, read on the forward strand.
GACAGGACGAAAGGATGATCTATGGCTGAGCTTAAAATCTACAGACGTGTGATCGGAATGATCCAGACAAACGTTTATTTTATACTTAATGAAGAAACGAAGGAGCTGGTAATAGCGGATCCGGCGGACGATGCCTACGCGATCGAGGCTGATATCGATTCATGGGGAGCTAAGCCGGTTGCCATATATCTGACCCACGGCCATCACGATCATATCGGCGCAGTGAATGAACTGAAGGAAAAATACAATATCCCTGTTGTTGCGTACGAGACGGAAAAAGCCCTGCTTTCAAATACGAAAGACAATCTGTCGGCCTTTTACGGTAACGGATTGACTGTGGAACCTGACGTTCTCGTAAAGGATGGAGATAAGATCGAATATGCGGGACTTGACTGCACGGTCATACATACGCCCGGGCATACCGCAGGCAGCTGCTGTTTCTATTTTCCGGAAAACAAGATCCTGATATCCGGGGATACGCTGTTTCAGTATTCCTACGGCAGGACCGATCTGCCGACAGGCAACTTCTCAGATCTGGAGAAGAGCGTTCAAAGACTTTTAAATGAGCTTCCCGGCGACGTTACGGTATGTCCGGGGCATATGGGCTTTACTACCATAGATGCCGAAAAGAGGTACAATCCCCTTGCCTGAGATCGCACTTTTGTTCAGCGAAAAAAACTTTGAATATGATGTTTATACGCTCGTAAAGGCTTTTTATCCGCAGGCCGAGATACAGACCTGTTATGAAGGCGAAGATTCATTGCCCGGGGAACCGGATATCCGCATGGGGGTACGGGAAACTGATGATTCTTTTGTTTTTTCCGTATCATCCAAAGAAAAAGAAGCGCTTGTAAGGACAAAAGCCGTTCCGGACGGCACTGAAAGAGCAGACAGAAAAAATATCCTTAAGCAGCTTGTTTATACAACTCTCAGCGAATATACAGGCATTGAACTCCCATGGGGAGATCTGACAGGCATAAGGCCTGTGAAGATCCCGATGTCCATGCTGGAACAGGGCATGAGCAACCCCGACATCGCGAAGAAGATGCGGGAGATCTATTTTACCAGTGCAAAAAAGACGGCTCTTGCCATAGCGGTAGCCAACCGCGAGAAGGCCCTGCTGGATAAAATAGATACTAAGGACGGATACAGCCTTTATGTCGGCATACCGTTCTGCCCGTCGATCTGCCTTTACTGCAGCTTCGGCTCGCACCCGATCGACAGGTTCGGAAAAATGGTAGAGCCTTATCTGCAGGCACTTTATAAAGAGCTTGAGCACATAGCTGCGATAATGGCAGGCAGAAAGCTGACCTGTATATATATAGGCGGCGGTACGCCTACATCGCTGGATGCGGCGCAGCTTGAAGGGCTGCTTTCTCTTATAGAAAACAATTTCCCGATAAAAGATGTAGTGGAATTCACGGTAGAAGCGGGAAGGCCCGATACCATTACAGAAGATAAGCTTTACGTTTGCCTTGCGCACGGGGTCTCGCGTATTTCCATAAATCCTCAGACGATGAATCAGAAAACGCTGGATCTTATCGGCAGAAAGCATACAACGGAACAGATCGAAACGGCCTTTGCGCAGGCGCGTAAGATCGGTTTTGACAACATAAATATGGATATAATAGCCGGGCTTCCCGGCGAAGGTACGGAAGAGGTAAGGGCCACGCTCGAAAAAATAGAAAAGCTTGGACCTGACGGCCTGACAGTACATTCTCTGGCCCTTAAACGCAGTTCCAGACTCAATTATTTAAAAGATGAATACGCCGGGATCTCGTTTCATAATTCCGGTGAGATAATGGACAGCGTACAGTATTCCGCAGGCAGGATGGGCATGCAGCCCTATTACCTTTACAGGCAGAAAAATATTGCCGGGAATCTGGAAAACGTGGGCTACGCCAGGGAAGGATGCTTCGGAATTTACAATATCCTGATAATGGAGGAGAAGCAGACCATTATGGCAGCGGGATCGGCAGCGATCTCAAAATATATTATGGATGACGGCCGTATAGAACGCACGGCCAATGTCAAGGATATATATAATTATATCGAACGTATCGACGAGATGATCGAAAAAAAAGAAACAGCGGTCAGAGAGTATCTTAAATGAAGAAAGACGAGGATCAGACATGCAGCTTATAAAAAAGCCCGTTACGGGAATGAAGGATATCCTTCCGCAGGAGATGGCGATAAGGGAATATGTACTTGAAGTCATGAGAAAGACATATCACAGCTTTGGCTTCGTTTCGATCGAGACGCCGGCTGTGGAGCATCTTGAAAACCTGAATTCCAAGCAGGGCGGAGAAAACGAAAAGCTTATATTCAAGATCTTGAAACGAGGCGAAAAGCTGAATCTTGAGACTGCAAAAGAAGAAGCCGACCTTGTTGACGGCGGCTTAAGATACGACCTTACCGTGCCGCTTTGCAGATACTATTCCAACCATGCAAATGAGCTGACAATGCCGTTTAAGGCACTGCAGACCGGAAATGTATGGAGAGCCGACAGACCTCAAAGAGGCCGCTACCGCCAGTTCAGACAGTGCGATATTGATATCATCGGCGATGAAAGCCCGTTGGCTGAAATAGAGCTTATCCTCGCTACTTCCGCTTTTTTAGGAAAGATAGGTTTTAAGAATTTTACCATCAGGATCAATGACAGGAGGCTTTTGAAAGCCATGGCCGCAGGCTGCGGCTTCCCTGAGGAAAAATACGATACACTGTTCATCATACTGGACAAAATGGATAAGATCGGTATGGAGGGAGTAGCAGAAGAGCTGGAAAAAGAAGGCTTTGACAAGGCTGCTGTTACCGAATATCTCGATATGTTCAAAAAGATCACTCCGGACGGAGAAGGAATAATGTATCTTAAGGATCTTCTGAAAGAGCAGCTCGCTCCGGGAGTCGCTGACCAGCTTGTATATATAATGGAGAGCGTGGACAGCTGCAAGGCCGCAGAGTTCAAACTGGTATTTGATCCTACTCTCGTAAGAGGTATGGGTTATTATACCGGCCCGATATTCGAGATCGGCATGGACGAATACGGCGGATCTGTCGGCGGCGGCGGACGCTATGATGAGATGATCGGAAAATTTACCGGAAACAAGGTTCCGGCAGTCGGATTCTCAGTCGGATTTGAGCGTATAGTCATGCTCCTTCTTGAAAACGGCTACAAGGTTCCCGGCGCACCGGAGAAGAAGGCATATCTGCTGGATAAAAAGCTTTCGAATGAAGCGGTCGCTGAAGTCATAAAAAAAGCTATGGCTGAGCGTGCAGAGGGCAAAGAGATCAATATTGCGATCATGAAGAAGAACAAGAAGTTCCAGAAAGATCAGCTGGAGGCCGACGGATTTACCGATATTGAAGAGGTTTTTGCGGACTGAATTTGAATTAGCCTGGAATGCATTATTTTCCGCAAAATCGCTTTCAAAAAGCGAAACTGCGGAAGCGAGCCCGAAGATGTATGCCTGACGGAACTTAGCCGCCGGCCTTGAGGCATGCTTACGCCGAATCGGCGGCGGCGTTAGTGAAGTCGGCAATACAGCTGAGGGGGATGCGAGCCCGTGAGCGTTTGAAACGATTTTGCGGCATAAGAATTGAATATGCAGCACGTTATTATTAGCACTCGATATTCACGAGTGCTAATTTTTTCTTGACTTTATAATCAGCAGGGCATACAATGTATTTTTAGAAAATAAAATTCCCCAAAACGGGAAGATCATATAAAGGAGTGATACTAGAATGGCTGAGAAGCATGGAAATCTTTCGATAAACAGCGAAAACATATTTCCGATAATCAAAAAATGGATGTATTCCGATAAGGATATCTTTGTACGTGAGCTTATAAGCAACGCCTGTGATGCAATAACAAAAAGAAAAAAGCTCGCCCTTGCCGGAGAATGTGAGCTTCCGGAGGATTACAAACCCCGTATAGAGGTAATTACGGATGATGTGGAGCGTACGCTTACGTTTATAGACAACGGCCTTGGAATGACGGCCGATGAGGTCGAGGAATATATCGCCCAGATCGCATTTTCAGGAGCGACGGAATTCCTTGAAAAATATAAAGATAAAGCCGATTCCGACCAGATAATCGGACATTTCGGACTTGGATTTTATTCCGCATTCATGGTCGCCGACAGTGTTGTGATAGATACCCTTTCATATAAAGACGGTGCGAAGGCTGCCAGATGGGTCTGCGACGGCGGCACGGAATATGTTCTGGATGAAGGCGAAAGGACAACTGTCGGAACGACCATCACCCTTCATATAAATGATGATTCACTCGAATTTTCAAACGAATATAAGATAAGAGAGACGCTTGAAAAATACTGCCGCTTCATGCCTTATGAGATATTCGTATATAAAAACGCTCCGGATCCGGTAAGTGCTCCCGAAAACGCGCCGTCAGGACAGGCGGATGAAAAGAAGGAAGAACCCAAACCGGTAAACGATATCCATCCTTTATGGACAAAGAATCCGAGCGAATGCACCGATGAAGATTACAAGACATTCTACAGGAGAGTCTTCAACGATTATAAAGAGCCGCTTTTCTGGATCCATCTTAACATGGACTATCCGTTCAATTTAAAGGGTATCCTTTATTTCCCGAGGATCGGAAATGAATATGATGCTGCGGAAGGAAAGATCAAGCTTTATAACAACCAGGTGTTCATAGCCGATAATATTAAAGAAGTTATACCGGAGTACCTGCTTGTGCTCAAAGGCGTCATAGACTGTCCGGATCTTCCTCTCAATGTTTCCAGAAGTGCTCTGCAGAACGACGGCTTTGTAAACAAGATCTCCGATTATATTTCAAAAAAGGTTGCGGATAAGCTTTCAGGTATGTGTAAAGTCTCAAGGGAAGACTATGAAAAATACTGGGACGATATCGCTCCGTTTATCAAATACGGCTGCATGAAAGATGAAAAATTCGGCGACAAGATGCTGGATTATATACTTTACAAAGACCTCGACGGAAAATACGCAGTGCTCGACGACATCGTTCCGAAGGAAGAGCAGATGAAACCGGAAAAAACGGAAGAGGCGAAGAAGGAAGGCGAAGAGGCAGAAGACATCGAAGAGGACGATGAGCTTGGCAGCAGGATCATATACTATGTGACGGATACAAAGGGGCAGAGCCAGTACATCAATCTCTTTAAAGAAGAAGGTAAAAAGGCATATATCCTTGACCGGAACATTGATATCTCGTTCGTAACATATGTAGAACAGAAAAAGACGAATGTCAGATTTTTAAGGATCGACTCTGAGATACAGGAGGATCTTACGGACGGGGAAGAGATATCAGCCGAAGATGCGGATGAGCTTGAAAAGATATTCAGGAAGGCAGCCGGAAACGAGACGCTTGCCGTTAAGACCGAGAATCTTAAAAATGAAAAGATCGCTTCCGTGATCACGATAGCTGAGGAAGACCGCAGGATGATGGAAGTTATGAAGATGTATGGTATGTCGGAGAAGGAAGTCTCGGGCTTTGAGCCGAAACCGACGCTTGTCCTTAACAAAAAGCATCCGCTGGTAAGTTATATTCTTGAGCATAAGAGAAGTAAGAACGGTCAGCTTGTGGCCGAACAGCTTTACGATCTCGCACTGCTGGCAAACAGACCGCTTTCACCGGAGGAAATGACAAGGTTCGTTGAAAGAAGCAACGAGATCATGCTGAAAATACTGAAGTGATAAGTTACATGGTGTTACAAAAGAACTGTCTCCCCTTTCGCTGGTAAAATAATCATTCAGAGGAAATACAGGTGGAAAAAAAGAAGCGTCGGTACAATTACAATATCTATCTCACTGGATTTATGGGTTCAGGGAAAAGCACTATTGGCAGCGTCATCGCCAGAGTCTACCGTATGGACTCCATAGATACCGACAGATGGATCGAAAGACGTGAAAAACTCTCTGTAAGCATGATATATGAGAAGTTTGGCGAAGAGTATTTTCTGGAGAAAGAGCGTGAACTCATGAAAAAGATCGGGTCAAGAAAAGGGCTTGTCGTTTCGACCGGAGGAGAGACGCTTTTTGATCCGGGAAATCTGGAGATAATGAAAAAAGGCCGTATCGTCCTTATAAAGACTCCTGTACAGGAAGTTCTTAAAAGGGTAAAAAGGCGACATACCCGACCACAGCTTGAAGGCAAGAGCGACGACGAGATCATCGAAATGATAAAAGGGCGTGAACTGATCTATGAAGAGGCCGCCGATATCATTGTCGAGACACGGGGCAGGACCCGGGAAGAGATAGCGCGCGAAATAATGGAACAGATGGTGTGACTTGATTCACGGGGATATCCGGCAATGGGAAAACTTCACAGTGCCGCCAAAACTCCATTTTCTTTAAGTTGCATTTTCAGAACCGTTGTTGTATACTTAGCCCGTTATAAGTTTGCAAAGGAGTTATATACAATGAGCCAGCAGAAAGTTGATAATTATAAGAAGAAAAAAGCAAACAGAGAGAGAGATAGCCGCAAAGAGAGAAGGGTGCGTAAGCTGGAGCTTGCGATAGTCGGAGTTCTCATTGCCGCAGGTATCATCTGGCTTGTTATTGCTGGAGTGACAACATATACAAAGAGTCATCCGACTACAATAACTATCAATACCGAAGCGATAGACACCTATGTCAATTCGCTTGATGCAGGCCAGGTCGAGGAAGGATAACTGCCGGCATCAGATAAAGTCAAGCAAGGCTTTCCGTGGTCCGGCCGCGGAAAGCCTTTAATAGTTTAAGGCCTTAAAAATGCCGGTTATTTAAAACTCTAATTTCGGATCGCACAATCAAAAAGTATAGTTTGCTTCTTACATATGGATAATTATTCTTATGAAATAAAACAGATAGCTCATATCGAAAATGATTTCAGGGATAAATTCGGAGTCCCAAGGCAGAGCGGTCTGGCGCCTTCTGTTATGTCGAAGATCGTTTTTGAACCGGAGTTCCGCAATGTGGATACATTAAGGGGACTTGAGGATTTTTCACATATATGGCTTATCTGGCAGTTTTCGAAAAACTTAAGGGATGACTGGTCGCCGACAGTGAGGCCGCCAAAACTCGGAGGAAATGAAAGAGTAGGAGTATTTGCTTCCAGGTCGCCGTTCCGTCCGAATGCGCTTGGACTTTCTTCGGTAAAGATTGAAGGCGTTACGGTCGAAGAGAAGAATGGTCCTGTCATAAAGGTCTCCGGAGCAGATCTTCTAAACGGAACACCTATTTTTGATATAAAACCATATATTCCGTTTACGGATATACATGCTGACGCAAAAGGAGGCTTTACGGATACAACGGCCGGGAAAGAATTTGAAGTCGTTATTCCGGAGAGGATCCGGCGTCTGCATGACAGAGAATATCTTCAGGAACTGACGGAAGTCTTAAGAGGAGATCCGCGCCCTGGATACCATAATGATCCGGAAAGGATATACGGTTTCGGACTCGGAGCATGCGAGGTCAGATTCAGGGTCATAGATGATGTGATAACAGTCATTTCGATCGAATGATGCATGGACATGTATTTGGAGGAAGATAGTATGTTTTGTTATAAATGCGGAACAGAAATTGATGATGACGCTAAATTCTGTTACAAATGCGGGACTTCCCAGGAGCTGGAGAATGAACCGGTAAAAATGCGTCCGGCAGGCGTTGCCGGCGGAACAAATGAAGGGCAGCAGCGCCAGACAAAAAGGGTCGATGGACCTGATTCCGTATATCGTCGGCCTGCAGAGGAAAAAGCTGCGCCGGATCCCGTACAGAAAAGCGAAGACGATCAGGATCATCGCAAAAAAAAGATCGTTCCTGTAATTATTATTATTATTATTGCTGTTATTGCAGCGGCGGTCGTGATCTTGCTGCTGTTCAGAGACAGGCTGGGATTTTCTTTCAACAGATCATCTCAGGCGACTGAATCTGCTGTCATGAATGAGGATGGCGGTAATGGTGGTTCAACAGGAGCTGCTATTGCAGAAAGCAGCAGTAATGGATCTTCAGAAGAGGAAAAAGTATCTGCAGCTGAGGAATCGGCAGGCGCATCATCAGTGGGAAAAGATGAAGAACAGACTTCGGACATTTCTTCTGAAAAGGCGGATGCTGAAGAAACTGACGACGCCGTTTTTGAAGATAAAACTTCTTCGGCAGGAAAGAATGATTCGTCTGCAGATAAATCTTCCTCAGCTCAGGCTGATTCGACGGATAAAGCTTCAACACCTCAGGCTGATTCGACGGATAAAGCATCAACACCTCAGACTGATTCGACGAATAAAGCTTCAACAGCTCAGGCTGATTCAACGGATAAAGCTTCTGCAGATCAGGATGATTCCAATAAAGTGTCCTCCTCCGGACGGCCGAAGACAACAGGAAATAATACAGACCAGATGGCACTTCCGGGTGCTTCCCAGACATCAGTGGGAACAGCACAGACTGCTGCACCCACCGCGGATCCGGCTGATTCGGCAGTGGCTTCCGTAGTCATGGCTTCGACTGTATCGACATCTGCTTATAACAAAGCAGTCATACAGACTATAAAAGCATCTTCTGAGCTCCTGCAGCCCGGATACGATAATTCGGCCAGATCAGCTGTCGATGGAAACACTATTACATCATGGCAGGACGGCGTAAGCGGATATGGCGAGGGACAGGTCCTGGATATGACGCTGGATAAGGAGTACAGGGTACATTGCATCAATTTCAATCTGGGAAACTGGAGAGGCCAGCAGTATTATAATGAAAACTCACGTCCTAAACAGATCACTCTTTATCTTGGAACCACCAGGCATTATACAGTGATCTTCCCGGATGGGATGAGCCAGTACACGGTGATGTTTTCAGCCGACGTGCCGGCTTCCTGGATAAGGGTACAGATAGACAGCGTATATCCCGGAACATTGTATGACGATACCTGCATTTCAGAGATGACTATTTACGCGTCAAACTGACACAATATACGCAAAGCTTTATCAGAGATCTGGGGATATTTTGAACATTACATCTTAATATGATAATAAAAGAGAAGATCCGGCAGGTTACCCTGCCGGATCGTTTGTCCGGTGATTTATTTAAGAAGTAAATCAGAATTTAAAGCTTTACTACATTTGCAGCCTGTAAGCCTTTTTCACCTTCGGTAAGGTCATAGGTTACAGCCTGGCCTTCGTCAAGAGTCTTAAAGCCTTCTCCGGTAATGGCAGTGAAATGTACGAATACATCTTTTCCGTCTTCGCCGGTAATAAAGCCGTAGCCCTTCTCTGCATTAAACCACTTAACAGTTCCCTTGTTCATTTGAGATTACCTCCATCTTAACCAAAGTGCCCTTTGATTATAGGCTTGACGATAATTAAAGTCAAGGAAAAGAGGCTTGTATCTCCCTTGCTATTTTGGCATAACTTATTTCAGCAATTTTGACATAACTTATTACAGTAATATTGGCGGAATGTCTGAACTTATATAAAAGCATGGTTAAAGAGTATCAGATTTGGTTAATTTGTTCAGGGTACGCATCGATGAACGGCGCGAGCGCGCCTGATGCGGTTCGGAGCTGCAGTGTATGCCGGAAAGGCACGTCAGATAAAATGAAGCTTCGGAATGCATAATCGTTTTCAGTTAAATAAGACCGGACGGGATCAGATAGCACCTCCTTCCTTACCTGCGCTTCATTTACGGATATTATATCATAATACGTACAAGATTTGCAATAACGTATTGCAGAACATAATACAGTTGCTATTTTTTCTTCAATAATATAAACTATACGGATGGACATTAAGGTCATACGCTTTTGAATAAGGGTAAAGATAATGAAATTACTTATCAAAAACGGAAGGTTGATCGATCCCGCTACAGGTACGGACAAGGTCGATGACCTTCTGCTGGACAATGGTTATATAGTCTCCTGGGGCAAGACCGATGAAGAACAGGACGACCTCCAGATCATCGATGCGTCAGGATACATGGTCATGCCGGGTCTTATCGATATGCATGTGCATTTGAGGGATCCCGGGCAGACCTGGAAGGAAGACGTCTATTCCGGAGCTGCAGCAGCGGCAAAGGGAGGTTTTACTACTATCGTTGCAATGGCTAATACCGTGCCTGTAACGGATACGGTGGAAAAGATAAATGCCATAATGAAGAGGGCCAAAGAGACAGGCATACATATTATTCAGGCCGGCTCGGTGACCATGGAAATGGAAGGCGTTCACCTTACTGATATCCAGGCAATGGCCGAGGCAGGATACAAAGTCATCTCCGAAGACGGAAAGTCGGTGATGAATTCAGGATTATTCAAAAGAGCGCTGGCCATGGCTGCCAGGTTCGGAGTGACTGTCCTTGATCATTGCGAGGATAAATATCTCGTCAACGGCGGCTGTGTGAATGAGGATAAAGTATCCAGAAAAGAAGGGCTTCCGGGGATAACCAACAGTGTTGAGGATTCCATAACTGCGAGAGACCTTATGATCGCCGGTGATACAGGAGCGCATCTTCACCTCTGCCATATGTCTACGGCAGACAGCGTTGAACTGCTGCGTGAGGCAAAGAAGAGGGGCTTTAAAGTAAGCGGCGAAGTTACGCCTCACCATCTTATCCTTACCAGCGAGGACAGGAAGCCGCTTGATACCAATTATAAAATGAATCCGCCTCTTCGCACCGAAAAAGACAGGCAGGCAGTAGTTAACGGCCTCATGGACGGTACGATCGATGTCATAAGTACGGATCATGCGCCACATCGTGGCATGGAAAAAGAGACCACGATGGTCAAGGCACCTTTCGGCATAGTGGGACTTGAGACCGCCGCGCCGCTTATCTGGACGGAATTTGTTAGAATGGGAGTAATGACGCCTCTCCAGATGGCAGAAAAAATGAGCTGGAATCCGGCGAAACTGCTTGGGCTTGAAAGACGGGGAAGCATTTATCCGGGAAGCGAAGCAGACCTGATCATCTGGGATCCGGATGCTTTTTACAGAATAGACGCTGAGAGCTTTTTATCAAAAAGCAAGAACACTCCCTTCGACGGAAAACCGGTTTTCGGGCAGGTGCTCATGACCGTATGCGGAGGGGAAATAGCATACGCCGCAGATAAAAAGGCCGGGTCGTAATGGGTAATTTAAAAGAAAATCAACGCAAGGCCGTTGTTATCATGCTGCTGATATATCTGCTCGTGCTTGCGTATCTGCTTTTCCTTTCGCCGGTCTTCCGAAGCTATGATCTTCCGGAGGATTATATCACCTTGAATCTGGTGCCATTCCGTGAGATCGGCCGATTTATAACGAACCGTTACGAGATCGGCCTTTGGGGAGCTTTCACAAATCTGGTGGGAAACGTACTGGCATTCGTACCTTTAGGTTTGCTGATACCGGCAGCCTTCAGATCGATGAGGAAGCCTTACAGGACCATTCCGGCCGGGCTGATTATCAGCGCAGCTGCGGAATTATTGCAGTATAAATTGGCATGCGGCGTGTGTGATATAGACGATGTGATTTTAAATACTGCGGGTACGGCAATTGGCTATGCCGTTTTTACCACAGTAATGAAGATACGGAGAAGTAAAGTTGGCTGACAAGCAGAGATTCAGATTCATATCGAAACCAGTGGCAAAAGGCGGAAAACTTTCTGCTGCACTTTCCGCTGTTTCTGCCGGGTTTATGGTTGCGGCGATCATTATCTCATCTGTTATGGGGGGAGAAGCCGGAACAATTACAGGAGGCCTGGGATTTTGCGGGACACTGCTGGCTGTTGTGGCCTTCATATTAGGAATAAAAGGACTTGGAGAAAAGAACGTCAGCCATAAGCTGTCGTTTATCGGAAGCGTGGCCGGAGGCCTGGCGGCAATACTCTGGCTTGCGATATTTTTCGTGGGTATAAAATGACAGAAACTGACGAGCTATTGAAAGAAAGATATGCACTTGCATATGAACGTATAAAAGAAATCAGATACGAGAAGGCGGTAACAGAGCCTTACAGCAGTTTTTTTTCCGGTGAAGCATGTTTCTTGACATGCCTGTTCGAAAAATATGAAGAACTGTACGGAAAGAACACTTGTGAAAACGCAGAGTCGGACAGGACCCCGGATGGTATAGAGGAGTTTTATGAGGAACTGCATTCAAAGGCCTATGAGCAATCATATGGGAATCCTGTTTACGCCGCTTCAGTTTTCGGTGAAGAGTACGGAACGCTGTTTTGCTGGCTTTATGCTGAGATCACGGGGGCTGCGGCCTTTGCTTTAGGAAACAGACCGGAAGACCTTACTGTTGCAGCAGAGCTTTTTCTTGAGATATACAATGGTTTTATATATGAAGAAATAATTACAAAAGAACAGTTCCTCAGTATTATTTATTCTTATAATTATGACTACTGTGCAGAATTTACGGAACAGTGCATTGATGAACTGGCGGGGATCGCAGCGTGGCCGGAGGTTCCCGGAAGTCTTCCCACCCGCAGTATCGATCTTTGCATGCCGATTGCGGGAATGTATGAAGACGGAGGAAAATACGCCGGATATCTGGAGGATCATAAATATGACTGTGGCCTTTATCTGGATGACCGGCTTGTAACGGCAAGGCTGCAGGCTTTGCGCAATTCGCTGAAAAATGATAAATACAGCGCTTTAAGGAAACAGCTGGCGGATAAACTGTCGGGAAGAAAGACTGAAAATGCAATATTAAATAACGCCGTCGGACGCCTGAGCGCGAAGAACCGAAAACTACTGGAAAAATACTTATCAGAGTCTTCTCAGATAATCGGAAGATTTGTTAATGGCGGGGAAGTATAATATGAAAAATATTAAAAAGGCAATTATGATACTGGCTGCGGCTGCAATGTTAGTTTCAATGGCTGCGTGCGGGAAGAGGGATGCTGCCATGGACCAGTATACGCAGACATATTCCGCAATGGGAGAGATCATCGAAAGCAGTTCGTTTAAAGCGGTCTGCCCGAGAGGATGGCATCAGGCATATGCATACAATATAATCGAATCTACGGAAAAACCGGATAAGAATACCCTTGTTTTTGTCAAGGGCGGAACCGGCGTGGATGAAGATAAGCCGTACATAAAGATCTCTTTCCATAAGCAGGATTCAGGATTCCAGGCCCTCGACGGAAGCGGATACGCAGACCTGCAGACCGTTCAGGCTTTTATCGCAGGGTCAAATACGTTCTCAGGATTTACAGCACTTGTAAGCGGACAGCGGTTCGCCTATCTCACAGCTCCGGCAGAAAACGGGATATTTGAAGTATATCTCTGGATGCATGTCGGATCGGATATCCAGGCTATGATAACAGACAGTGATGTCAATTCAATTCTTTCCAGTATTGCATCCACATCTAAATAATGAAATATTTTAGTAATAAATTTGACAAAAATACGAAACAGTTGTATTGTCTATTATAATAATTTGCGGTATTATGCCGCAGATATTATCACAGAAGATTATTATAATTGCGAGGCAAGACTTTGAAAAAAATACTTAAAGCCGTATCTTTAATTCTTTGCCTGACGCTCGTGCTTTCAATGTGCGTATTTGCTGATGAAGGAGATATGCTTCCGGAGACGGAAGAAATATCTTCTGTCTCAGATTCTGCATATGTGACGGGCGTAGAGAGTATATCTGAAAATGAAATGCAGGAAGTCGTTTCCGGATCTGGTGACGATGAAAATTATGTTGCTGAAGATCCTTTGCCTGGCGATGAAACCACAGATACTCCGATCGAAGATACTTCCACGGAAGGAACCATGTCTGAAGATATAGCTGCAGAGCCTGTCGCAAAAGAACAGCTTTCGGAAGAAGGAGATCAGGATAAGACTGGTGAAGCAGTTACTTTAGAAGGCACCGGAAGGGGAGCACCGCCGTCGCCTTATCTTGAGGCGGCCAATGTGGATGCTGACGCCGGTACGGCTATCCTTAACCTGTATAATGCTTCTGTCATACCATATCTGACAACTTTACAGGTCGCTGTCTGGAGCAAAAGCGATCAGAGCGATCTCAAATGGTATACCATGACGGCCGGAACCAACGGGGTCTATTCTGCCGAATTCTCAAAAAAGAACCATAATAATAATTTCGGAACATATTATGCCCATGCGTATGCAAACAGGGGCGCAGGAGGCCAGGTATTTGCCGGAGGCATCACATTTACGGTAAACGATCCTTCAACTGTCAGCACAGCATCTCCTGAACTGGAGATGTCAAATCTGAGTACTTATCTCGGGACCGGAACATTGAAGGTAAGCAACGTGGCATCAAACAATTCTGTTGCGGCAGTAAAGATCGCCGTCTGGAGCAAGAGCGACCAGAACGACCTCATGTGGTATAACGCGTCACAGAATTTAAACGGCGTATATTCAGCTTCTTTCTCAAAATCCAATCACAAAAACAATACAGGAAAATATTATGCGCATGCCTATGCGTACAGGACTGATGGCAGCTCATTCTTCCTTGACGGAATAATCTTTGAACTGGCTGCTGCAGAAACGACGACCCCTTACATGGAGGTTGCCGATCTTGTTCCGGGAAACGGGACAGGAGTGTTCAATGTTTACAACACAGCTTCAAATACCGATATTGCATCTGTCAGGATCGGAGTATGGAGCACAAGTAACCAGAGCGACCTTATGTGGTACGATGCCATCCTGGGATCGGACGGCATTCGTACGGCTGCATTTTCCAGAAAGAACCATAACGATAATTACGGTATCTTTTACGCCCATGCCTACGCACGCAGACATGACGGAAGTGAGTTTTATCTTGCGGGGGTCGCATTTACGGTAGAGGCTCCCGATGAGAACAATTCCGCTCCTTACCTGGAGATCGCTCAGCTTGATGCCGATCAGGGGACCGGTACTTTAAACGTCTATTATGTTCCGGCGTCTGCCGGTGTTTCGGCCGTCAGGACTGCTGTCTGGAGTAAGAGCGACCAGAGCGATATGGTCTGGTATGATCTGTCGCGCAATTCATCAGGTATATACAGCGCAGCATTTTCGAAGGCAAATCATCAATACAGCTACGGTACATATTTTGCCCATGCATATGCATATAAGAACGACGGCAGCGCGTATTTCCTTTCGGGAATTAAATTTGAAGTAAATCCTCCTGCGGCTCCTGAGATGACTGTTACGGTAAACGGCTCCCAGTGCAGGATAAGCGTAGCGAATGTACCTGATCAGGCTAATGTAAACACTGTAAGATACGCTTTATGGAGCAAAAATGACGGTCAGGACGACCTGGAGTGGCTGGTGTCAAATTATGATAAGGCCAGGGCTGCGTCATATCTTGACTTTGATATTTCGGGCCATAAAGATGGCGGAACCTATTATGTTCATGCCTATGCTTATAATAAAGCCGGTGCAGCCTCCTTTGTTGCGGGAGCGTCATTCAATGTTACTAAATTAGGGCAGATGTCCTGCGGGGAACTGATCGTTGAGACGGATGCATCGACCGGTTCGTTTTCAATTACTGCTCCGGATGTTTATTATCCGGGAACGATAGGCTCGGTCAAGATCGCTGTCTGGAGCAAGAACGATATGAGGGATTTGGTCTGGTATGATGCGGTGAAAAACGGCAGCAATTATTCCATTTCATCCGATGTCAGCAAGCATGCATATAATATGGGAACATATAATGCCCATTTATACATCATAAATTCTGCAGGAAAGTATGAGTATCTGGATGGAGCTTCATTTGAAATGAAAGCCAGTGTGAAGGCCTTTAATATCGAAAAGTCATCATCAGATGAGGCAATATATACAGCTGCGCTTTACGGAGCGTCTATCCCGGGCGGGATAAAGAGCGTATCTTTTGGAGTATGGTCAGAACAGAACGGCCAGGACGATCTCAGATGGTATAACGGATCCGGATCGAACGGGAATTATACTGCGGCTATAGATATAAGGAATCATAAAACTCCGGGCAAGTATTTCGTACACGTTTATGCGGTATCACAATCAGGATCTGATGTTTTCCTTGCAGCAGGTGAATTCGAAGTTTACGCGTCTGTCAGGGCGGCTCTCAGTATTTCAGGATCTGATACAGACCGCGGATATTTCGGAGTTATCCTCAATATCTCAGAAGCTTCCACTGCCATATCTGACGTTAAATTCAAAGTATGGTGCGCCGATAATGAAAGCGATACCGGGTATTATGCGGCGACTGAAAGCAACGGCGTTTATTCCGCAAGTATCAACATCGCGAACCATCTTGGAAATCGCGGGAATTATAAAATCAGAGCAGATGTGACGCTCGCGAATGGAATAGTCATTTCCGCAGCAAATACTACTCATTATTTTTCACCGAACGCCTATATAACGATAGGTTTGTCCGATGGAACAGCCAAGAGACAGGTCACATTTACGGACTCTTCTATCAGTGAATGTACCTTCATAGTCTGGACCGAAAGAGGCGGTGTGAATGACAGGAAAGAATACACTCCTGTGTCTGACGGAAATGGTAATTTCAGTATTGAAGTAAATATGAATGATTTCATATACGACGGCAAATATTACGTTCATATTTATTCCGGCGATACTTTCCTTGACGGAGCATCATTCCTTATGTTCGACTATGTGGAGGACGGAGTACAGATGACTTCCAATGAGTCGATAGGGTATTCGCAGAACAGAAGAATGCTCAATCCCGATGTGGACTGTTCATCTTTCGTATACTTTACGCTTTATCACACCGGATATCTGCCTGCAATGTCAAACGCCTTTACGACCTATACAGAGGCGAATTATCTTAAACGGGCAGGCTTTACGGAATATCAGTTTACAGGTGTATCCGATCTGCAGCCGGGAGATATCCTTTTAAGAGAGACACATACTGAGATCTATTACGGATACGGCATGACAATGGGTGCCCATCAGGATGAGAACGGCGGCATAGCCGGAACGACTCCCGGCGACCAGGGAGACACAGAGGTCTCGATCGTGCCGATGTCGACGAACTGGAGGACGTATTACAGACTAAGGACATATACATTATAAGACCTTTCTCAAAAAGAATAATGACCAGAACGAAATAAGGGCGTGTTGAAAAACATTCGTTTTTTCACACGCCCTTTAATTTTGCTATCGTTTTTTTTGCCGGAGAATTTCAAATCCGAAGATATTCAGGGCAATGACAACGGCAATCAGAAGAGTGAGGACTACTTCCGCACCGGCCAAAGTCCCTTCTCCGATGTCGGCAGCTCCTACCTGAAACGATGAGACGATCCCGGAGGCGATCACGATCCCGATCGTGCCTGCGAGATTTGATGTGATGTTAAAGGCGGCATTGCCGGCGGTCTCCAACTCAGGGGCAAGGGCTTTAAGCCCGTATGTCATGCCGTTGTTGACACAGCAGCCGTGGCCGATCATATAGACCATGAACAGGACGGCGAGGACGGCGGCACGCATGGACGGCAGTGCAAAACGCATTGGAAGTATACCGGCTATCGCGCAGATGCCGCCCAGAATTATTCCCGGACGCGGGCCTTTTTTGTCGTAAAGATGGCCTGCAAGCATGGTGGCGACGGCCCCCACGATACAACCTGATGAAAGGACCATGGCCGCATTTAACGGATTCATGCCTTTGGACATCTGCAGATAATTCGGGAGCATGAAGGAAAGCGTAGGGCAGACCGTACAGCAGCAGTACATGGTGGCAATTCCAAAGGTGAAGATCGGATATTTAAAGATCTTAAGATCAAGCAGCGGTGTCGAAGCTTTATTCTCTCTTCTGATGAACAGAAAAAGAAAGACTGGGATGCCGATCAGCAGACAGATCACAGCCGGAGAGTTCCAGCCATAGGAATTCGGGAGGTTTAGTCCAAAAATAAGGCAGGAGAGGGCGGCGGCATAAAAACCAAATCCCGGAGTATCGAAGACGGCTTGCCTGTCCAGGTAGGAAGACTGACGTATCGAAACGGCTCCAAGTATAAGGACGGCAGCCAGGACGGGGATAAGAAAGCCGAAGACCATTCTCCAGTTAAAATATTGAAGGACCAGACCGCCGTATACCGGGCCGAAGGCGGGAGCCAGAGCGTTTGCCATTGTGGCAAAGCCTACAAGAAAGCCAAGATGCTCCGGAGGCGACTGCTCCAGTACGATGTTAAATGTCAGAGGCACAGCGACTCCTGCGGCGGCTCCCTGGATGACTCTCCCTATGATGACCCAGATAAATGCCGGTGCAGCGAAACAAAGGATCGTTCCTCCTAGAAATGCTATACAGGTACTTATAAAGAGCGTCTTCATCTTGAAGACTTTTTTCAGATATGCTGAAGCCGGCATCATAATGATCAGCGGCAGAAGATAACCGGAAGTGATCCACTGCGCGAATGCGAGAGTTATGGAGAATTCTTCCATCAATGTCGGAAACGCGATGTTCATCGCTGTTTCTTCCAGGATCCCGCCAAAGGTCATTATTCCGGTGGCGAGGATGGAAAGAATCAGTTTGGCGTCAAGTTTTCGTTCAAAAGGATATTCGTTCATTTTATTATTTCCATCTTAGTAAGCTGAGTTTAACCCATTAATAATATCAGCTTGCAGCGGAAATAGCAACGAAAAAGGCGGAGCAGATCGGAAGGAAACGCGGATAACATGAACGGGCTGATGCATCTTACTGCATCAGCCCGTTTATATATTAAGGGAATATTGGGGAATGAGAATATCCTTTTTATATTCTTTCGGACTCCGTACATGTCCAAAAGCGGTTTGCGGTTATTCGATCGCGATGAATTTCTTTTCTTCGACCTTGGGCATCTTGTCCTTCTTGGGGACGAATATGCAAAGGATACCGTTTTCAAATTTGGCCTTGATATCTTCTTCGGTCACATCTTCACCTACATAGTAGCTTCTGCTGCAGGTGCCGCTGAAACGCTCGCGTCTGATGTATTTTCCGTCTTTATCCTGATCGTCATGGTTCTCGGCCTTGGTCGCTGTTATCGTAAGGTATCCGTCGTTGATCTCGCCCTTGACATCTTCTTTAGCATATCCCGGAAGATCGACCTCAAGTTCATATCCGGCATCGCTTTCTTTTACATCGGTTCTCATAAGAGAGTTTGACGGAAGGGCTTTATGGTCTGCCTTGAAGAACGGCTCAAAAAAGTCATCGAAGAAAGGATCTCTGTATAGTGTATTTCTTAACATAATTATTGCCTCCTTATATAAAAGCTGTATTTTGTTTATTCAGGAAGGACTTCTTTTTTATCTCTTTTGCCCTTCGTTGATTATGTTATAGCACACTTATTAGCACTCGTCAATAGCGAGTGCTAATAAAAATTCTAAAAATTTTATAAACTTCCGTAAGCCACCTGGAACCGACGGCTTTTAATGCAGGGCGGTTAGTCATATACATATAGAGAAATAAATGGTATAATGCAAAGCATCTGGTTTTCATAAACATACATTACTATTGCAGCCATCGAAAACATGAGTCGGATGAAATAATTCATGAATCTTATTTAATTAAGAATAAATTTTTCAGGAGGTACGTTTTTATGGAATTTAAAAAAATAGTAGTCGCCGGCGGCGGTGTCCTCGGCAGCCAGATCGCATATCAGACAGCATATTGCGGTTTCAATGTAACTGTATGGCTCAGAAGTGAAGGCTCTATAGAGCGTTCCAAACCGAAATTTGAAAGGTGGAAAAAGATCTATCAGGACACCCTGGAATCATACAGGGACAAATGCGGAACAGCTTACCCTTATTATGCCAAGGGACTTGTTCCGGATCTTAAAACACTTACGCCTGAGAAGATCGATGAGCTTAAGGCGCAGGCACAGAAGGCGTTCGACGGCCTGGTTTATGAGACTGATATGGCAAAAGCATTTGCTGATGCCGACCTTATTATAGAATCTGTTGCCGAGGATCCGGCGCAGAAGATAGAATTTTATAAGAGCGCTGCTCCGCATATTCCGGAGAAGACCGTACTCGTAACGAATTCCTCCACGCTGCTTCCCAGCCAGTTCGCGGAATTTACAGGAAGACCGGAGAAATATCTGGCTTTGCATTTTGCAAATGAGATATGGAGTCATAATACCGCCGAGGTCATGGGCCAGCCGGCTACAGAACAGACATATTATGACCAGGTCGCTGAATTTGCCGAAGCGATCAGCATGGTACCGCTTAAACTTAAAAAAGAACAGCCGGGATATATCCTCAATTCCATGCTTGTGCCTTTCCTTTCCGCAGGGCAGGCACTCTGGGCTAAGGACGTAGCGGATCCTGAAACGATCGACCTTACATGGCGTCTGGCGACAGGAGCTCCGGCAGGCCCGTTCCAGATACTGGATGTCGTAGGACTTACCACAGCTTATAATATCGTTTCCATGAATCCGGCCGTAAAGGATCCTGAATCCGTTTATGGAAAGATAGCGGCTAAGCTTAAGGAAATGATCGATGCCGGAAAGACCGGTGTAAATGCCGGAGAGGGATTCTACAAATATAAATGATCAGGAGAGTATTGACATGGCTTTCAATCCAATGATGCTGCTGAGGGCAAAGGAAATGCTGAAGCAGTTCAACGAGAGGCATCCGAAAGTGCTGCCGTTTTTCAAATCAATTAAGGAAGATATCGGACCAGGGGCAGTGATCGAGATGAAGGTCACTTCTGCAGACGGAAAAGAAACAGTCACTAATATCCGGCTGACGGAAGAAGATGTCGATACGATATTGATGTTTATTAAACAAAAGGATAATAATTAAAGAAAAAAGACAGGCGAGAGGGGGATCCGGTCTCGCCTGTCGGCTCGGTCGGCGCTAAACGCGTGCCACTGGCACGCAGCGGTCTCGCCTGTCGGCTCGGTCGGCGCTAAACGGGCGCCACTGGCGCCCAGCGGTCTCGCCTGTCGGCTCGGTCGGCGCTAAACGGGCGCCACTGGCGCCCAGCGCCCTCTCCACTGCGCCGCAGTGCCTTCGGGTTCAAATCTCTTTTGAACAAAAATAAAGTGCCCCATGTGGGACACTTTGTTTTCGTAGCGAGAGGGGGATTCGAACCCTCGACACTGCGGGTATGAACCGCATGCTCTAGCCAACTGAGCTATCTCGC
>CADBMM010000047.1 GCA_902795795.1 uncultured Lachnospiraceae bacterium
GGCATGAGAATCATCATTCGTGATGAAGAATGGATGGTTAAGAAGATAGAAACAAACAGCCTTGGTAATAAGGCTTTATACTGCGTGGGAATCTCTCCGCTTGTAAAAGATAAAGAGGCTATTTTCCTTACGGACCTGGAAACGATTCAGATTGTAAATCCTGCGGAGGTTAAGCTGGTTCCGGATCATTCCGCCAGGTTCAGAAGATCCCTTTTATATCTTGAAAGTCAATGGCGGCAGAAAATCCCTACGGACACCAATATCCATATTGGCTATAAAGCGGCAATGGATCCAATGCCTTATCAGCTGGACCCAGCAAAGTTATCACTGCAACGTCCGCGGCAAAGAATATTGATTGCAGACACGGTTGGCCTTGGCAAGACGCTGGAGGCTGGCATTTTGATGTCTGAACTTATTGCCAGGGGAAAGGGAAAGAGGATTCTGGTTGTTACGGTAAAGAGTATGATGACACAGTTCCAGAAGGAAATGTGGAACCGATTTACGATTCCGCTTGTCCGCCTTGACTCTAATCGTATCCAGAAAATCCGTGCAAGTTTGCCATCTAACTATAATCCGTTCTTTTATTACGATAAGACCATCGTTTCGATTGATACCTTGAAAAGGGACGTAGAATATAGAACCCACCTGGAGAATGCATACTGGGATATAATTGTTATTGATGAGGCTCAGAATGTGGCAGATCGTGGAGACCATCAGGCACAGCGGTCGCGTCTGGCGAAACTTCTGGCGGAACGTTCCGATACGATGATAATGTTATCTGCCACACCTCATGACGGAAGAGCGAAGAGCTTTGCTTCTTTAATGAACATGCTCGATCCCACAGCTATAGCGAATCCGGAGGAATATACAAAAGAAGACATTAACGGATTATGCATCCGGCGCTTCAAAGAGGATGTGAAAGATCAGGTAAGCGGAGCGTTTCTGGAAAGAAGAGTGAGTTTGGAACGTTGCCATGCCTCTGCCCGGGAAGAATATGCTTTTGAATTATTTTCTGATATGCAGTTGCAGATGGATATTGGTCGAGAAAGAGGTAGCAGCCATTTGTTTAAGACCAGCCTTGAAAAATCTTTATTTTCCAGTCCTGCTGCTTGTATAAAGAGCATAGATGCCAGACTTGTTAAACTCAATAAAAAATACGGATTTGACGAAATCAAAGATATTCGTATGTTGGAGACCTTGCGTGATGCATTGACAAGGATTCAGCCAAAAGATTTTTCGAGGTATCAGCAGCTGCTTAAGCTATTAAGAAGTTCCGAATATGGATGGGACTCACGAGCGAAAGACGATCGCCTCGTAATCTTCACTGAACGCATCGAAACTATGAAATATCTCGCTGAGCATCTTCGTGAGGATTTGTCTATTCCTGCCAACGCGATTCAGGAAATTTCCGGAGGAATGAGCGATGCACAGCAGCAGGAGATTGTAGAGAACTTTGGCCGGACAGAGTCCCCGATTCGTGTGCTTGTTGCATCAGACGTAGCATCAGAAGGGTTGAACCTTCATTATCTAAGCCATAGGATGATCCATTTTGATATCCCGTGGTCTCTTATGGTGTTCCAGCAGAGGAATGGCCGTATCGACCGTTATGGACAGCAGAAACGTCCCGATATTCGGTATATGATGATTGAAAGTGATAATAAGCGTATCAAGGGCGATATGCGTATTATCGAGATTTTGATTACGAAAGAGGAGCAGGCACTGAAGAATATCGGAGATCCTGCACTGCTTCTAGGAAAATTCACCATCGAAGATGAAGAGCTTGTCGTTATCGATGCCATCGAAAGCGGCTCTGATGCGAATGCGTTTGAGGCAATTCTGGATAGTGGTGAAGAAGAGTTTGATCCTTTCGAAGAACTAATGCGTGGAGCAGAAGAAGCTGAAGAGGACAGAGCGGAGCAGTCCAGAACAGTATCAGATGAAACGCTGTTTACAGATATTGAGTACCTTTCACAGGCGCTGTCTTATCTGAACCAGACAGAAAGCCATCCTGTAGAGAAACTTAAAACGGTATCTGGTCTGGATATTAAGATTTCGGAAGATATGAGAAGGCGCCTTCGGGCGCTAGTGCCGGAAGAAGCACTTCCACAGGGAGAAACACTTCGACTTTCTGACGATACGAAGTTCGTCATGGATGAGATGCGCCGCAGTATGCAAAATAACATGGCGGATACTGCCTGGCCGAAAACACAGTATCTGTGGCAGCTACATCCGATCTTTTCATGGGTGAATGATAAAGCGGGACTTTTATTTGACAGGGGTCAGGCCCCGATTGTTGGGTTGACCGGAACTCTTCCCGTGGGAGACAA
>CADBMM010000048.1 GCA_902795795.1 uncultured Lachnospiraceae bacterium
AAGGATACGCTTTTTTGCTGATTTAATGTTAGCCAAACTGTACACCTCCTTATAGATTTAAATCATACGGTCAAGGCGAGACACGGTAGCCTTTGCCGCAATCCTGTTTATAATATGATACCTGAAAATATTTGTCAATGCTTAAAACGGAAAAATATGAAGCTTGTATGTAATTTTACTGATATATATAAAGAAAGAAATGATTGGACCGGGGATGACTGTACGGTCATTGACTTTTCCGATATAGAAGGAACGAACGGTTACTGCTCAGATGAGGCTGCCGGAAAGATAAGAGATATGCTGGATGCATATCCGCCGTCAGGGATCCATTATTTAGATGACGGTAATCATCATTACATGACAAAATTCTGGCTCGAAAAGATAAAAGAGCCGTTCGATCTTGTGGTTTTTGATCACCATACGGATATGCAGCCATCGGCCCTGCTTCCGATGCTTTCATGCGGCAACTGGATACTGGAGTCGTTGAACTCTCTGGACAATTTACGAAATGTCCTGCTTGCAGGGCCGCCGGAGAGCTCTCTTGAAGAGATAGAGGACTTTAAAGAGCGTGTGTTTATGATAAATGAGGATGACGCGGGCAGAGGGCCGGATAATGCTTTAAATGACGTGTACGAAGAGTTCAGAAAGCAAAATGGCGGTCTGAGACCGGTGTATGTTTCTGTGGACGAGGATGTATTATCCGGATCCGAGGTCAGGACAGTCTGGGATCAGGGCAGCATGACCCGCATATGTCTTAACTCATGGGTCGAGCGCATCCGGGAACACTTCAGCGTTATCGGAATTGATATCTGTGGCTGAAAGTCAAAGGATCAGGAGATGAATTCAGACTCCCTGTTGTGCTTTTTGAGATAGCGGTTCCGCAGCTTTTTAACGATCAGGCTAAGGTATCTCAGGCACGGCTCGGTCACGATCGAGAATATGATCAGCAGCATCAGGCAGCGCAGTGAAATACCCGAGATCGCAAATACCTGCGGGAAGAAGATCATTGCAACAAAAAGCCCGCCGATCGATATGACGAAGATCAGCCATTTCATCCAGTCCATGGGTCTGCTGATGCTGTAGAGGATCATAAATCCGACTATAGCCAGAAGCAGTGTAGCCGCTACCGATATATCATCAGAGCTCACAGCAAATACCTGTCCGAAAATTATCAGGGCAGAGACTATGATGGTATCTGTAAGACCGGCAGGAAACGCTCTGAGCAGGATGTTGGAAAGGAAACGTCCCTTAATAAGCTTTGTATTCGGTATCTGCGAAAGAAAAAACGCAGGAATGCCGATCGTGAAGGTGCTTATCAGCGAGATCTGTGCGGGAGCCAGAGGATAGCTTATCGAGAAAATTATCGAGATAAGCGCCATAAACAGCGAGAAAATATTTTTTACCAGGAAAAGACTTCCTGACCTTTCCAGGTTGTTGACTACCTGGCGTCCTTCGGCAACTACCTCGGGCATCCTCGCGAAATCCGATTCCAGCAGTACAAGCTGTGAAGCCTGGGCAGCGGCGTCGCTGCCGGAAGCCATTGCAACGGAACAGTCTGCTTCCTTGAGGGCAAGCACGTCATTTACGCCGTCGCCTGTCATGGCTACGGTATTGCCCTGTGCCTTTAAAGCCTTTATGAAAGCAAGCTTCTGAGAAGGAGTTACACGGCCGAATACAGTATATTCCTTTACGGCACGGTAGATATCCTCCGGGCTTTCCAGTGTAGAGGCATCTACGAAATCGTCTGCATTTTCTATTCCGGCTTCCTTTGCAACGCGGGAGACCGTAAGCGGATTGTCACCGGATATTACCTTGATACCGACTCCCTGTTCGGCAAAAAATCTGAATGTCTGTTTTGCATCCTTTCTGACCGGATTGGAAAGAGTAATAAGCGCAAATGGCGTGAAGCCCTCTGTAAGCGCATTTCCGTCCGGCTCACCGTCATAAAGACCGAAAACGAGCACGCGGCAGCCGTTGCCGATAAGATCCTCTATCTGATGTCTGAAGCCTTCGTATTGCTCCCTTAAGACAAATTCAGGAGCTCCAAGCACATAGGCTTTGCCGCCGAATACTGCTCCGGAATACTTATGTTCCGATGAGAAGGAACTGATCCTGCCGGCTTTCCTGCCTGAAGTATTGGCAAAATGTTTTTTCATCGCCTTCATGGTGATGTTGTCATCCGACATGGCGGAGGCAAAATCGCCTAACAGTTCATCCAGCGGCTCGTTGATGCTTTCGTAGAAGCCGTCCAGAGTGATCACATCGTTAACGGCCATGTCATTGCCGGTGATGGTGCCGGTCTTGTCTACGCAAAGAACGTTTACCCTTGCAAGAGTCTCTATGCATTTCATGTCATGCACGAGGACCTGGCTGAAGGCCAGTTTTACCGCGCTGACGGCCAGTGTAACGCTTGAAAGGAGATACAGGCCCTCGGGGATCATGCCCAAGGTTGCAGCGACCATTGACTGGATGCTGCTTTTTATTGTTGCGCCTGCGTAAATATACTGCTGTACGAAAAGGATAAATCCTATGGGGATGATGATTATTCCGATAGCCTTGACAAGCCGGTCAAGAGAGCGGATCATTTCAGACTGCTCGCCTTCCTTGGCGGCTTTTGCTTCGAGGGTAAGCTTTGAAATGTAGGAATCTGCACCGACACGCTCCAGCCTTGCCTTGCATTTGCCGGATACTATAAAGCTGCCGGAAAGAAGAAAATCACCGTTTGTCTTGACGATCTCATCGGTTTCGCCTGTAAGAAGTGATTCGTTTACGGAGACCTCGCCTTCGACTACGATGGCGTCAGCGCAGATCTGGTCGCCGGGGCCGAAGATGACGATATCGTCAAGAACCAGCATTTCAGAAGATACGGGATTGGTTATGCCGTTCCTTATTACCTGGGTACGGGGGGCGTGCAGGACAGTCAGCTTGTCAAGCACGCGCTTGGCATTAAGCTCCTGGATTATGCCGATGAGAGTATTTGCTATAATGATCGGAAGAAATACAAGGTCGCCAAAAGCGCCAACTAAAATAAGCAGGACACTGACGATCGCGAACACCAGGTTGAAATAGGTGCAGACATTTGTTTTAATGATCTGCCGTACGCTTTTTGAGGGTGCCTCGACGGGCCGGTTGTCCCAGCCATTTTCCCTGTAAGTGCGCACCTGATCCATCGTAAGGCCCATATCCGGTGATGCTGCCACACGTTCAACAGGCTTGCGCTCGAAACTTTCGGTATCTGCGGTTTGGACTTTGTCTCTTCTGAACAACATAATATGCGACCTTCATTTAATTAACGATGAACGCAAAATTTAACAACTGAATATTATAACATCGTTAAAGAATCGATACAAGGTCTGGCGACCATGGAGTAGTTTGTATAATAGATGACAAATCCGGGTTTTGCCTTGTTAGGCTTCTTAATATTTTTCTTTAATGTATAGTCGATATCGACCTTGTCGGAATTGCGGGCTTTCGAATAGTACGCGGCCAGGGACGCGGCCTCTTCAAAGGCTCTGTCCGGCACTTCTTTGCCATTGGTCTTCAGAATGACATGAGACCCGGGTATCTGTTTTGAATGGAACCACCAGTCGTTTCCGGAAGCCATGTCAAAGGTGAGCATGTCGTTCTGGTAATTGTTCTTTCCGACATAGATATCAAAGCCATCCGATGATACGAAATGCAGCGGCTGGGCTTTTCGCTGCTGCCCGCCTTTTTTGGATGCCGCGTGTTTTTTTATGTATCCGGCATCTGAAAGCTCCTGCTTTATCTGCATAAGGTCGGACTCATCGCCGGTAAGCTCCAGAGAGGTCTGTATGCTTTCAAGATATGAAATATCCGCGGTGGTCTCTTCTATAAGTTCTTTGCAGGCTGCTTCGGTGCGCTTTAATTTATTGTATTTTTCAAAATACTTTTTAGCGTTCTCTGAAGCGCTCAGCTTGGGGTCCAGCGGAATGGTGACAGGCTCGCCAGTGTAATAATTTATTGTCTTAAGCTCTGTATCGCCGGGGGCGCATTCATACCCGTAGGTATTCAGAAGCTCCCCGCGTATGCGGTATTTGTCTTTCTTTTCAGTGTCCTTGTACTGCTTTTCCAGAAGTCCAAGCTTTTTGACGTTTCGCTCAAGAGCGGTTGAAACGATACGCCGCAGGTCAGAGGAATGCTGTCTTATTCTGGAGATCGTTTCCTTTTCAGTATAATAATCCTCCAGAAGCTGTGAAATGGAAGAGTAGTGTTTGGCGGAGCTTTCCGGGTAGCGCTCGCTGGCAAGTGCGGAAAAATCTTCAGGCACGTTCCCGCGATAGAATATGGACGGTGTGAATTCACCGTTTTTGACCTCGTCCATCATGCGTTCGAACACATGGAAGAGATGAAGCTTTTCATTTTCGCTGCATTCCCGGGCGTCTGACCTGCCGTCGAGGCCGGCTCTCGAACAGAGTTCTTCAGCCATTGAAGGAGAAAAACCCGTCAGTGATGTATATATTGCTTTTGAAAGCTCGGACGGCTTTGCAAAGACAGAAGCGGCGAAAGAGCTTTCATCTGCTGACAAAGGATCAAGCTTATCCATGGTCTGCGGTATGAAATAGGGCTTGCCCGGCAGGACCTCCCGTACGGAGCTGACATGGGCGGGGACTCTCTTTATGGAGTCTATGATCATGCCTTTATCGTCCGTGAAAATTATGTTGCTGTGTTTTCCCATAAGCTCAATGATCAGGCTTTTTCGGCACAGATCGCCCAGTTCGTCGCGGTGTTCGATCTGGAATTCGAGTATTCGCTCAAGAGAAGGCTGCCTGACAGCGAGAACACGGCCTCCTCCAAGATGTTTGCGAAGCAGCATGCAGAAATTGGGCGCTGTCATCGGCGCCTGCTTGTTGCTGTCCGTAAGATGGGCGAGGGGGAGGGAAGGATTTGCACTCAGGAGGAGACGTCTGTTCCCTTCCGGACCTTTGAAAGTTATGATGAGTTCATCGCTTTCGGGCTGTATTATTTTGGATATATAATATCCTTCTATGTTTTCGGCCAGTTCATGCCGTATATTTGCTACGGCAAATCCGTCAAATGCCATAATTACCTCATAAATAATAAAATTGATAATAAATTATTATATATTACTAATATGATAATACATATAATTAGTCAAGTCTTGAGCTGCCTTTAAATCCTTGACTTGCCGTTGATAATAATGATATCATAAATAATTGCAAAATCAGAAAGGAACAGCTTTATGATAACCAGTATGACAGGCTTCGGCAGGTACGAAGCGGAAAAAGACGGGATCAAGATCACGGTCGAAATAAAGTCTGTGAATCACAGATATCTGGATATCAATATGCATATCCCGAGGCGCTTCAGCCGCTTTGATTCCGATGTCAGAAAGACACTGCAGAAATATATGAGCCGCGGCAAGGTGGATGTAGGCATCTCATTCCGGGATGACGCGCTCGAAGCTTCAGGACTTAAGTATAACAAAGAACTGGCTGAAAAGTACATGGAATATTTTTCCGAAATGGCTGAAGAATTCGGTATCGAAAACGATATTACCGTTTCGAAACTTGGTCAGCTTCAGGAAATATTCAAAATGGAAGATACCGAGAACGACGAGGAAATGCTAAACGCACTTATTATCGAGGCTGTAGAGAAAGCGGCTGAGGCGTTTAAAGAGACGAGGGCGCGTGAAGGTGAAGCACTCAAAAATGATTTGCTCGGAAAGCTGGATACTATGCTGGCAAATGTCGATGAGGTCGAAAAGCGGTATCCTGAGATCATAAACGAGTACAGGCAGAAGCTTCTTGATAAACTCGCCGAGGTCAAGGCGGATACATCAGTCGATGAAGGCCGTCTCGCTGCTGAGCTGGTAATTTATTCCGACAAGCTCTGCACTGACGAGGAGACAGTCAGACTGAGAAATCATATCCTGACGATGAGGAAAACCCTCGAGAACGGCGGAGAAGTTGGAAGAAGACTTGATTTTATAGCGCAGGAGATGAACCGCGAAGCCAATACTATCCTTTCAAAGGCAAACGATTTCAGGACTTCGGAGATAGGAATAGCAATGAAGACCGATATCGAAAAGATCCGCGAACAGATACAGAATATAGAATAAAGACAGGAGAGCTCTCAAAGTGAAAAAAGGTCTGCTGATAGCAGTCTCCGGCTTTTCCGGGGCTGGCAAGGGTACTTTAATGAAGAAGCTTATGGACGAATGCCCTGATGATTTTGCGCTGTCCATATCGGCTACGACCAGGCAGCCGAGAGAAGGAGAGAAAGAGGGCGTTGAATATTTCTTCAAGACCAAAGAGGAGTTTGAGGAGATGATCGATGCCGGAGAGCTTATAGAGCATGCCGTTTATGTCGGAAACTACTATGGAACTCCAAAGAAGTTTGTCGATGAACAACGGGAGAGCGGAAAGGACGTACTCCTTGAGATCGAGGTCCAGGGAGTGCTTCAGGTAAAAGAGAAGTTTCCTGATACGGTCACGGTATTCGTAACTCCTCCGACAATATCCGAGCTTAGAAAAAGGCTCACAGGGCGGGGAACAGAGGATGCGGAAACCATAGAAAAACGTATTGAACGTGCCGCAGAGGAAGTCAGGTACGCTTACGATTACGATTATCTGCTTATAAATGACGATATAGATAAAGCCATAGCAGATCTCAGGGACATAGTATCGGCCGAACACCAGAAGGAAGAAAACCGTACTGATGTGGTAAAGAGACTGCAGGATGAACTGGGAGGAAAAAAATGATACATCCGTCTTACAAAGAATTAATGGAAAAGATCAACGAAGTTAACGC
>CADBMM010000049.1 GCA_902795795.1 uncultured Lachnospiraceae bacterium
CCGTATTCATCCGTACGTTTATTCTCATAGAAGGATAAGAAACCGGCGATAAGATAGCCGTTTCCTGCATGGATCTCGACACCGTCAAATCCGGCTTTTTTCGCATTGCCGGCGGTAACTCCGAAATCCTTTACGATCTGTTTGATCTCAGGAATGGTAAGTTCTCTGGCCATATCCCTGTTCCACGGGCAGGACATGGGTGAGCATGCTACCGGCTGAACGCCGCCGTTGACCATGGCGCTGGCCTGACGGCCGGCGTGATAGATCTGGCAGAAGATCTTGGAGCCGTATTTATGAACGGCATCGGTAACTTCTTTATGGCCGGGGATCAGATCATCTTTATAAAGTCCGGCTACATATTTATATCCGCCTGCATGACGGTTGACGATGTAATCCTCGGTAATGATCAGGCCATAGCCGCCTTTAGCCTTTGCCTCTATATATTTGAGGAACCGCTCTGTGGCATATCCCTCCTCTGTACATGTGCTGCTGACCATTGCGGTGACCGCGAAACGGTTCGGGATGGTACAGCCATTAATGGTGATCGGTGTAAACATATGCTTGTACTGCATGGATCTCCTCCTGAAATATAACTGATTGGTATTTATATAAATATTATAAATAATTGACGATAAAAAACAACTTACGACCTATGCAAATATTGAAAAAAGCATAATGCGCCGTGCATAAACAAACATTAAATATCATTATCGAAACAAAGTCTCCGGCGCGGTTTTCTGAAAAAAAAGATGCTGCCGCATTAATATACATGTAATGCGGCAGCACCAAAATCATTTATCCTACAAGGCTTCCCAGCGGATAGATCAAAGCTACGGTAATAACTATTGAAACAATTGCTGCGACAATACCCCAGCGAAGCGTATATTTTCCGCCGCCGTAAGGATATGCATAGCAGGTGCCGACCGGTACGAATGCGGGCGGGATCGTGAATGCAAGGTTGGAGCTGAAGCTTACTGCAACTGCAGCAAGGAACGGGTTGATGCCCATCTGCAGTGAAAGCGGTACGCCGATCGTGATCAGCACGATGCCGACCGGGATGTTGTTTGCGATATTTGTAAGAATGACGGAGATCACGCAGATCAGAGCGATGAATGCGAACGGTGACAGACCGCTTACCATCGGAGATACGACGGTCATTACCCAGTCTGAGATACCTGTCGTTGCTTCACCCATTGCGGATGCGATCATCATGATACCGGCAAGAAGGAAAACGACCATCCAGTTGATCTTTCCTGCGGTCTCAGCAATATCCAGGATCGGTTTGCCGTCAATACGTACGATAGCAAAGAGTACCAGAACGACCAGAAGCGGAGTAAGCATCGTGATGGAATCCATCCACTGTGTGAACGCTGCGTTCGGAGCCAGAACGGCAAGGAAGCCGGGCAGGATCCAGACGATGACAAGGATCGCTGATACAACGACAACGAAACGTTCTCTCTTGGACATTGTTCCGGGACGAAGTGCTTCGATCTTATCGAAATCCATACTTTCAAGCTTGCTCATATCCGGCTTAACTACAAAGCGGAAGAAGCAGAGCATGATGAGCCAGATGATGATCGCGCAGGGAAGCGCTACAGCCATGTAACCAAGCCAGTTTACGGTCACTCCGGCGATAGCTGAATAAATACCCATGAACAGGATCGGCATCGTATGGCAGATCGGGGTAGCCGCGAAAGAAAGTACTACAGAGATCATGATTCCAATGGAAATGACCTTTGCCCATTTATCTTCCTTCTCGATTCCGAGCAGTTCGAAGATCTCTGTCGCCAATGCATAAAGCAGAAGCTGTGAAGCGGTAACATCCATGAAGATCGCTACGATTAGAGAAGCGAACAGGAACATGAATGTAAAGCCCCAGGGGTTCTTTTTCGCGATCTTGCGGGTCAGGAACCATAAGGCGACCCTTCGGATCAGGCCGGTCTGTCCCAGGACCTCACAGAAAAGCAGCAATGCGATAACGATGATAACGCACCAGTTACCGATCGACTGCATGCCGGCTTCGTAAACACTTGCCAGCGCAAAAGAATTCGGATAGACCTTAGTCGCGATCGTTCCGAACATAATGATTGCCGCAAATGTGGGCCAGACCATATCTACAGTCGTCCAAAGGAATATCAGACCGATGAACTGGCCGACTACTATCATACCTACCTGTGTCATCGGTTCCGGTGCAGGTATCATACCAAAAAACGCCATGATAGCCAGTCCAATGACAGCCTTGATATAATAGGCAGCATTTTTCTCTTTTTTAACAGCAGTTGACATATTATATCCTCCCTTCATTTATAACTGTCCAATAAATACGCATTATTATATCTATAAATTTACTGTATAAATTGACAAAGTGGAAATTCATAAATTTACCATGGTGATAACCAAAAGTAATCACCATGGTAATTACAAGAGAACCGTGCTATAATTATTTTAATAAATCAAGGGAGGGTGAGCTAAATGAATACTTCGCAGCTGAAAAACTTCATCTCGGTCGCCCAGACACTGAATTATTCAGAAACGGCGAAGAGCGCGTATATTTCACAGCCTGCCTTAACGAAGCAGATCAATAAACTCGAAAGCGAGCTCGGTGTGAAACTGTTCGACCGTTCCAAACACGGCGTCTCTCTGACTTATGCCGGGGAGGAATTCTATAAATATGCAGTGGATATTCTTGAC
>CADBMM010000050.1 GCA_902795795.1 uncultured Lachnospiraceae bacterium
AAGAGCACCATTATCTTTGTCCCGAGGCATGTTGCTCACAGCCCGCTGCTGGTCCATCGGATAGATCGTGACATCCTGCATTTTTCCGGAGGAAATGGCGGAAGTTACATACGGGGACCGATAGAAGAATAAGCAGGATGCCGTGATATCCACATAATTCTGGAGAATCTGACGTGAAAGAAGTATTTATCAGTTACCATACTTCCAGTGCCATTGATATCTACGAAAAAAGAGATGCCGCAGCCCGAAGTGACATTGCACGAAAGAAGCTTGAGGCATTGGAAAAGTGAAAATACATGAAACAGGGGGGCCGATGACAGGCCCCCCTGTTTCTGTTACCGTGAATTAAGCTTCCAGGTAATCCTTTGCAAGATTCCTGTGCAGGAATTCATGTTCTCTTCCTGCGATAAAGGATGTCCACATTTCGTTCATCGGCATGTTTTCCTGTGATGCTTTGATCTCGCAGACATTGTCCGTGTTGTAAAGACCGTCGCTTCTGTTGCTGCGGTTTTTGAGGGTCGCATAGGTATCGGCCGGCTGGCCGCCGCCCATGATGCAGCCTCCCGGGCATGCCATGACTTCTATCAGTTCGAACTGCTCTTCACCGGCTTTTACATTCTTAAGCAGCCGGTCGGCGTTGGCCAGACCGCTTACGACAGCGATACGGACCGTCTGTTCTCCGACCTTTAAGGAAATACGTTTGATCCCGTCAAAACCACGCACACCGCAGCTTTCCGCCCAGGTATAGCTGTCGAAACCGAGCTTTGGAGAAAGATAACGAAGTACGGCTTCGGTCACGCCGCCGGTGGCGCCGAAGATCGTGCCGCCGCCCGAGCCGAATCCGAAGGGATCGTCAGCAGCGCTTTCGGGGCACTTGTCTGCGGTAAGTCCTGCGTCTGCAAGCAGCTGTAGAAGTTCGGACGTTGTGATCGAAATGTCGACATCCTGATGAATACCGTCCGTACTGGATTCGGGACGGAGGATCTCTCCTTTTTTGGCCGTGCAGGGCATTACAGAGACCTGGACGACCCGTTTTCCGCCGTTGTTTTCCGGCTTTTTATACCATTCCCGCATAACTGATCCGAGCATCTGCTGCGGGGAGCGGCAGGTCGAGATATTGGCTTTGAATTCCGGCCAGCGTTCCTCGCAGAATTTGACCCATGCCGGGCAACAGCTAGTAAGCAGAGG
The DNA here is from genome assembly GCA_902795795.1 of uncultured Lachnospiraceae bacterium. GTDB lineage: Bacteria > Bacillota > Clostridia > Lachnospirales > Lachnospiraceae > Alectryocaccobium. The sequence continues at coordinate 1,189 of CADBMM010000050.1, forward strand.
CAGGTTCTTTCCGGATGTGATCCGCTCAAGAAATTCATTTCCTTCTTCCACAACAGTCAGGTCAGCTGAATATACGGTATCATGAACACGGTCGAAACCGAGCTTGCGAAGCGCGCCGATGATCTTCGGCATGGAATTTTCTCCGGCTTCAAATCCGAGGAAGCCGCCCACGCCGACTCTTACGGAAGGCGCTGCCTGGATGACGGTGAAGACGTCCGGATCTGCCAGAGCTTCCTTTATCTTGTCTATATCGCTTTTGATATGCAGGGCTCCGGTGGGGCAATGTGCCTGGCACTGACCGCAGCCCACGCATTCGGTGGAACTGATAAGATCTTTCCCGCAGGCCATCAGGCGGGTAATGCCTTCTTCACAGCGGATCTCCAGCGCGCCAACAGACTGGATACGCTGGCAGGCTCTTACACATTCGCCGCAGAGAATACATTTTTCAGGATCATATTCGATGCTGGGCGAAGATGTATCCTTCGGCAGTTCGAGGTAAAGAGGAGAGTTGTAATATCGTTCCTCAATATGGCAATTGTTGTTTTTATAGATATTGCAGAGCAGGCAGCGCAGCTGATACGAACCGGTGTAGGGATCGCAGCCGTCATCGGTGCTTGTAAGGACGTTGGCGTTTGATTCGTTCCAGCCATAGTCCGGTGCGCCGGCTTCCGGATACCACCAGCCAAAGTCGCAGTTGATAACATTCGGATCGATGTCCGGGTCGATAAGCGCCTTCTGGGTGATCCTTCCGCGGAAGGAGCGGATCCAGATCCAGTCGCCGTCCTTGATGCCGTTTTTCTCGGCTGTATCGGGGTGGATCCTGACGCGCGGGAAGGGATACTGGCGGCGCAGCGAGCGGATCTGACGGTTATTCGAGATGAAATACTGCATTTTTCTTCCGCCTACGGTAAGTATGTAGGGGAATTCAGTTTTCAGATCCGGACGGCTTACAGGCGTTACAGGAGGTTCTGCCCAGAAGGGCAGAGGATCGCCGCCCACGGCTTCCAGTTCGGTCGAGTAAAGCTCGTATTTGCCTGTGGGAGTCGGGAAGCCGCCCCTGCGTTTATAGTTATAATACTGCCTTTCGGGCGTGTAATATCCGAGTTCCTTCAGTTTGTCGAAGGTCATGCCCTCCAGTTCCGGGAAGCGGCCGGCCATTTCGGCAAGCTCCTGGTCGAGCAGCTCTTTTTGCGTTTTTGCGCCGTAATCCAGACCCATGCGCTCACAGATCCCGATGAATATATCCTCGTCTGGCCTGCATTCGCCGACCTGAACTACTTTCTGCTGGCAGAGGATAGAATGTTCTGCGAATTCAGGCATGCAGAAAACGCAGTCGACCTCGGGCCAGAGCGCTGCCGGAAGGACGATGTCCGCGATCGAGGCTGTAGGTGTCATGAAAATGTCGGTGCAGACAAAGAAATCCAGATCGAGCAGTGAATCGCGTACGCGCGCGCTGTCAGGAAG
>CADBMM010000051.1 GCA_902795795.1 uncultured Lachnospiraceae bacterium
CGGAAAGGATCCTGTAGCATTTAAATGCGGTCCTGATTATATAGATCCGATGTTCCATCGTACCGTACAGAAGATACCTGCGGAGAATCTGGATACTTATTTTCTGGGTGACGATGGGACGAGAGAACTGTTCTCTGGAATAGCGTCGGAGCATGATATTGCTGTTATCGAGGGCGTAATGGGCCTTTATGACGGCATGGGGACTGAAAGTGATAAGGGTTCGGCCTATGATGTGGCGCGGGTGACTGACACGCCGATCATACTCGTCGTCGATGTACATGGAATGGCAAGATCCATGCTTGCTCTGATAAGGGGCTTTCTGGATTATGACGAAGCCCATCTTATAAAAGGGATCATACTTAACCGTATTACAAAGAATTTTTATGAGTCAATAAAAGGTGTTCTGGCCAGGGAAATTGAAGTGCCTGTTATCGGGTATTTCCCGACAAGAAAGGATATCCATCTCGAAAGCCGCCATCTGGGACTTCAGCTGCCTGAAGAGATCGCTGACCTTAATCACCAGCTGGAGGAAGCGGCTCTTCAGTTCGATGAGACAGCAGGACTTGAAAAGCTGCTGGAGATCGCTGAAAATGCTGCTGAGATTAATACGCCGGAGATAATGAAGTCGTCGGTTGATGATGATAAAGACGCCCTGGTACTTGCTGTGGCGCGTGACGAGGCCTTCTGCTTTTATTATGAAGCAAATTTCAGACTGCTGAAAAGCCTGGGCGTAAAGATCAGGGAGTTTTCACCATTGCACGATAAAGAACTCCCGGCCGATGCAGACGGGATCCTGCTTGGAGGCGGGTATCCTGAACTATATGCGAAACAGCTGAGCGAAAACACCGGCATGAGGGGATCGATAAAAGCTGCTGTTGATAATGGCATTCCATCCCTTGCAGAATGCGGGGGGTTCATGTATCTTCATGAATCAATGTCAGATCCCGATGGAAATGTATATCCTATGGTCGGAGCCGTTAAAGGAGGTACGGAGTACAAGGGAAAGCTGGTAAGGTTCGGATATGTGGATATTCATGAAAAACAGCCTGAATTTATGAAAAACGGCGATATTATAAGAGCTCATGAATTCCATTATTACGATTCTGAAAACAACGGAGATTCATGTACTGCCGTCAAACCATCGACCGGGAAGTCCTGGGACTGCGCGCATGAAGGAGAAGACCATTTCTGGGGATTCGCACATTTGTATTACATGTCAAATCCGGACTTTGCAAAGCATTTTATTGATGTTATGAAGAGAAGAAAGGCGGAAAGGAATGGATAATTCATCGAGATTTTTTGAAAACAGAGCATGTGAATACTTCCCATGCCATGAAGGACTTGAGAATTTCAATTGTCTTTTCTGTTATTGCCCGATGTACTGGTTCGATGACTGCCTGGGAAGCCCGGAGTTTATAAAATCAAAATCGGGAAAGATAATAAAGGCATGTACCAACTGTAATTTTCCGCATCATCCGGAACATTACGATGCAGTCATGAAGTTCGTCAGCAATAAGATCAAAGGCTGACAGCAGCGGTAAAGTTGACCATCGTTAACATATTCAGAGATCGTACGTAAGGATAAAACTATAGAAGATAACAGATATTACAGACAGAAAAATAGGCGCGGAAAGGGCGGAAAAGCGGCAGTTGCTGCCGTGGCTGTTCTTTCTTCGCTTGTGCTTTTATTCGGACCGACATTTCTTGCGTATTTTTTCCCGGAAAACGTCAGAAGTGAAATAGAAGTCAACCTGGGCGGAGTCGCCGGACTTGTCGATGGCGGATCGGGTGGTTTGCGCGACTTCTCCGATGTTATAAATGCAGCGGCATCCGATGCTGCAGATAAATGGAGCATCGGTAATAGTGGCAATCAAACGAACACAGATGGTCAGGATCAGGCTGCTTCCGGAGATGGAGATGCAAATTCTCAGCTTCCGGCATTTCCGGATCATGGTGATGCCGATTATATTATCGTAAATGACAATATTCCGTATTTCACGGAGAATGAGCTTCTGTATACAAAGGGGCAGTCTTTTTCGGAACTGGATGTACTTGGACGCTGCGGTCCTGCGATCGCCTGCCTTGACAGATCAATGATGCCCTCGGAAGAACGCGGCGAAATAGGTCAGATAAAGCCCACCGGCTGGCATACCGTAAAGTATCCGGGCATAATTTCGGACAGATATCTTTATAATCGTTCACATCTTATAGCCTACGCAATGACAGGCGTAAACGATGATCCCCGCAATCTGATCACCGGGACGCGATATATGAATTCGGTAACCATGCTTGAATTTGAGATAAAGGTGCTTGAATATCTGGACAGATCGGATGGACATGTGCTTTACAGAGTCACGCCTTATTTTAAAGATAATGAACTGGTGGCCAGAGGCGTGGAGATGGAAGCCATGTCGGTAGAGGACAGAGGTGCGAGCCTCATGTTCCATGTTTTCGTATATAATTATCAGCCGGGAATTGAGATCAATTATTCAGATGGCAGCAGCCGGGCAGTGATGAATAATTAACACAAGAACGGCAGCCAGCAGATAAATCTCTGTAAGCGAGCCTTGCGGAAGCGAGCCCGAAGATGAACAGCTAGTCGATCTTAGGCCGTGGTCGAGAGATATGCTTACATCGAACGACCAACGGCCTTAGAGAGACTGCTAGTTTAGCTGAGGGGGATGCGAGCGGTGAGCGTCAGAATTTATCTGCGTCCTGCCATTGTTTGTTAATCCTCAAACGGGAAGTGGTAATCGAGCTTGAGTGTATCACGAAGTTCGATAAGCTCAGCCTGAATGGCTTCGCCGACCGGAACGCCCTTGTCCTTTCTGTCCTGCCATGCCAGATATTCTTTCTCTCCGGCAGTATAGATATGCTCGGCGCCGGGAGCGAGAGTCGAATTTCTGAGTCCGCGGCATATATCTCCGGCGGTCTTTTTAAATACGTCAAGTCCCATGAAGAACTCAGGATTGATAACAAAGAAGAAATGTCCCAAATGGTACATCTGGTTATTGCCGTTTTCATCTTTGCCGTTGAGTGCCTTCATGAACGGTCCGCCTGTGAGTGCGGCTGAAAGGATCTCAACTATCGTAGTGAAACCGTAGCCCTTGTATCCGCCGGTAGCCTCGCCAAGGCCGCCAAGCGGCAGAAGAGCAGCTCTTCCGGCACGCATCTCGGTAAGTATCTTTGCTGAGTCGGTCATGGTATTTCCTTCGCGGTCTACGACAAGGCCGGCCGGCGTTTCCTTTCCGGAACGGGCGTAGAATTCGATCTTTCCGTTCTGGATAGTGGAGGTAGCGCAGTCAAAGTTGAACGGAAACTCTTCATCTGTAGGCATCGTGAAGGTAAGAGGGTTGGTTCCCATCATATTATCGATACCGAAGGTCGGAGCTACAGACGGGCGGGCGTTGGTGCCGGTAATGCCTATCATACCTGCCTTTGCAGCCATTCCGCTCCAGTAGCCTGCGATGCCGTAATGTGTGGAATTGCAGATCGCGCCGCCGGCCATGCCGTATTTTCCGGCCTTTTCGATCAGCTTTTCCATCATTGCATGGCTGGCCACCATGCCCATGCCGTCGTGGGCGTCCATGACGCAGGTGGTCGGCGTATCCTTCAGGATCTCGATATTTGTCACGGGAAGTAATGTGCCGTTTTTGATCCTGTCAAGATAGATCGGCTTAAAACGGTTGCAGCCGTGGCTTTCTATTCCTCTGCGGTCGGATTCAAGCAGTACGTCAGCGCAGATCGCCGCATCTTTTTCCGGCACGCCGTAAGCCTTGAAAACATCGATCATAAAATCATTCATTAATTTCCATGGTACATAAGGTCTCGTTTCCATGATTATATCTCCTTGGATAATTAGTCTGAAGCCTTTCCGCAAGGCTGTCAGTTTTTTAGCTTGTGTTGCATAACTGGTATTTTAATAAAATGCATTATCTGATCTACAGTATAACACTTTTTTGAACATTCTGCCGCCTGTAGAACAATAGATGTGACAAAAATGATATTTATAGTATAATAGGATTGTTATAAATATATTAAAAGGCTGGAGATTCTAATGAGCGGACAGATATATAACGGTAATCAGTATGGATCAAATAACAGCGGCAGACCGAGCATGATCGATTTCTTCTTCGGAGGACGCAAAAACGTGGATCCGAAGACAAGGAGGATAGGGCTGATCATAATCATAGGCCTGCTCGTCATTTTGATGATCTTCTTTATTCCAAGGAAAAAACCTGCAACTGTAGTGGCAAAGAACTGGACTCGTGAGGTCGAGATACAGACCTTCCAGACAGTAGATGAAGTGAGCTGGGAGGCCCCGCCTGAGGAAGCTGTCATTAATGAAGTAAAAGAAGAGATGATGCCGGTCTATGAGCTGGTAGATCATTATGAAACAAATGTGGCTACGCGGACCAGACTAGTACTGGACGGCTATGAGGAAGTCGAAAAGGAAGTTAAGGGCGAGGACGGCAGTGTAAAAACCGAAACAGTCCAGGTACCGCAGTATTCTGAGGAGACATATACTCAGAAAGAGAAAACTGTTGTATATAAGCCGCGGGAACGTCAGGAAAAGAGATACTATTATACTATTGATAAATGGGTGACCGTTCGGACGGAAAGAACAGCCGGTGCCGACGACGAGCCGTACCTTCCGGAATACGAGCTTGCCAAGGGCGAGCAGGCCGGGGATGTGATCGAAGAGAACATTCTTTATCTTACCGCTGATGACGACGGAACAGTATATACCGTAGAGGTTTCGTATGATCTGTGGAAGAGCGTGGCCGC
>CADBMM010000052.1 GCA_902795795.1 uncultured Lachnospiraceae bacterium
AACTCATTTGCCTGAAATGGATAAAAAACGTCTTTATAGCAGAATACAGAATTTAAAAAAGGCGGCTCCGAAGAGCCGCCAAAAAAAAGAGGAAAAAATGAAGAAATTTGATAACGTCTAATTCTCGCCGACCATATGCCTAAGCGTCGGCTTATCCAATTTTCCGTTCACTTCTATGTCAGGATTTATGGTAGCCGCGGCCTGCTGGAATGCGATCACGGCCTGACGGAGCTTTTCGTCAAAGGTCCATGTCAGTGGCCCACCATAATAATCTGCCGATTTAAGGAATTCCTGCCCAAGCAGCACCGTTTTGTTTGCTACGAAACCAATACAGCACGGACTGGCAATCCAATACCCATGATAGGTAGGCAGCCCGAATAGTGTCGCCCAGGTGTCCAGGTCGAGCCTTTTGGTCTGCCGGAGCCCTGCCAGCTTCTGAAACTCAAGAACAGCGGTTTCAGTGACCGGCCCGAACCAGCTGTCAACTTTTCCCTCGTACAGGCCTCTGCTTTTTAAAATCATCTGACCGCGCCAGACATCGATGCACTCAGCTCCTTTTCCAACCGATGCCGTCTTGAAAAGGAAGCACTCATCGTATTTGGGATCTACTGCATCCGATCCATCGCTTACGCATATGCACGTGTGGTTTTCCTCGTTTAGCAAGATATCTCCACTCAGCAGATATTTGTCCGACTTTAAATATTCCGGATCCGCCAGCGTCGTAAAACCTGCTGCCTCGAGGATCTGACGTTCAGTCCCAGTCCACCCATAGACGCTTACGTTCTGAAGCTCCGGGCGTCCCAGTACGTATCCTATTGCTTTAATGATCGATAATACCCCGCTTGAGCAGTCAGACTCGCAGGGATTTTCGATATACATTGGAAAATATCCGGATGCCGCGAGCTGCTGCCAGAATGAGGTGCGCTCGCACTGATCATAGCCTATGCAGTCGTTATGGGCCGCCTGGATGCCAAATTCTGAGATATAGTGTCGTACTGTCGGATCAGGATGACGCAAAACGTAATTCCATCCGCCTTCACCGTAATTGTACCAGTCGCAAAGATACCATTCTGTCCCGCTCTGATCGCCGGCACGGCCTCCGGAATACCTGCCATACTCGTCGTGACCACAATTACTTAACATCCTAGTCCTCCTTAACTTCCAGCAGATCCCCTTTGCTATATGGTTTTTCATATGTCATGGCTCGCTCAGAATCACTTACGCCTTTGGTTGTCGGGTCGTTCAGCGCATTCCATATCGATACGGCAATCAGGCCGAGAACATACGGATTCTTGATCGCTCCGATAAGGACATTTGCAAGAGCTTCCCACGATGTTAAATCTTGAAGTGTTAAACCCGCATATGCCAGTATTGGCGTCAAGATCGCCAAAATAAGCTGCGCTATAAAAACGGGGTTTCTAAGTCTTACTCTCCAGTTAATCATCGTTCATCCTCCTTCTTCTTCATCGCCCATTCGGGCAATTCAATGTTATTTTTTTTACACCACCCCACGAAGAGCGTGGTCATGTACCAGTTAGCTTCCAGATCCCTAAAATAGTGCTCTGCAACTTTCATGATTTCGTTTACGTTATCCGGGAAAATAGCCATTAATAAAAGGAGCTGGGTTCTGCATGAATCCCGCTCCTGCCTGTCTATCTTCTTTTTTAAGCTATCAATCGCGTCGGCGAACTGCTTGGTCTTGCCTTTCCTTTCATCGTGCCGTTTAATGAGGAACTGGATGAGAGAAAAAAAGCCTGATGAAGCTAACGCTGTAAGTAAGATGTCCATTGAGCTGCCCTCCTATATAATCTGTCTATTAATATGGCCGCATCTGACCCGCGTATCGAGCCAGACCGGGATTCCGTGTGCGTGTGCCTGTTCACAGAAATACAGATCTTCAGAAAGGTGCTCACGGCTCGGATATTCTACGAATTTGAACCATGGATATCGCATTTTCTGAAGCGCAGCTGTGGATACGAGCAGGCAGCCTGTGCCGCCGCCTTTAATTTTCATTCTCGGTTCGGTAAGCTCTGCATACGTTATCGAGCTTTCAAGGATATATGAATGCGCCACTCCCAGTTTGTGGGCGTTCGTGTGCCCGCCCTGCTCCGGATGTTGGCCGATATACCTCTTTTCAGTGTATACCCCCATAACGATGTCCGTTTCCGGATCCAATAGGTTCCGGAGTGCGTCTGGAGGCAAGATCACGTCTGAGTCGATCTGCAACATGTAATCATACCCGCCGTTAATAGCCATCTCACAAATTGAGTTTCGCTCCGCATCTATAAGATAACCTCGGACAAAATCAAAAGAGACCTCATGGCCGCATCTGTCCATATTGTAGATGCTCCTGAAGGTCTCCATTTCTGCTGCCCCGTAAGAAGGGATCGCTATAAGAATCTTTTTTTTGTTCGTGCTCCCCATTGTCACGCTTCCTCCTCTTTCAAGGCTTCAAGCTCTTGCAATGTTTCAAGTTGTTTTGATTCTTCATAATTCTTTTTATCCATCTCATACTGGTGCTGCGCCCCGGCATGGACTTCAGCTATGATGTCTTTAAGAACCGATTCGATCACGAACATCGGCAGGCCTGATCCGTTCACAAGCTTAACGAGCGCTTCGACAAATTCTTCTTTTAATACTGTGATCGGTTTACTCATTCTTCTGTTCCTCCTTCGCCGGCTTTGCCTTGTACTTTTCCCGCTTGATCATCCGGCCTTCTGAATCGAGCAACGTTACTGCGTCGCACGGCAGCCCTGATATTGCTGCATCCGCCAAACGAAGGTGATAATCCCGTTCTGCCCACATTTCCTCAAGTGGCTCAGACCCTTCCTTTTCTACTCTGCCATCTTCGAAAGTTTTCATTTCTTCAACTATATATTTCATGCTTGTTTCCTTTCTTCGAGTTTTGCTTCTAATTCCCCTATTCGGTCTTCGTCTGCGGCCAGCCTTGCCAGAAGGAACTGCGTGTAATCAACCGAATATAGTGATTCTTCTTCATTGTCCAGGTCCGCCACTAATGGAGTCTGTTCAAAGTCGATGCCGTTGTCTGCCAGCTTATCTATGAGATCCTGTGCGATGATTCCAAACATGATCCCGTTGCCGCCCTGCCTTACTATGTCGTTAAAGTCGTATCGGAACTGGTTTATATCCACAGCAAGGACAGCTTCTTTGTATCCTGAATTTATGGGCTCAATATCCTCTTTCACTCTGCGGTCGGAATAGCTCTGCTGCTGGATCCTGTACACCTCAGTACCGTCGATCCAGAACCGCAGGTAATTGTATCCGCTAATTGTGTCAAAATCGAAAGTAAGTCGATGATTGATAGTCTTCCCATGAGCGACATACCCTCTGAAGTTCGAAGATGCCCGGATGTATGCAGCGCCA
>CADBMM010000053.1 GCA_902795795.1 uncultured Lachnospiraceae bacterium
GCTGCAGTTTTGAGATATTATGCGGGCAAGGAAGGAAATAAAGAAGACAGTTTTAAGTTCTACAGACAGATGACTCTTAGGGGATCTTTTACGTGCCCCGAGTTGAGGGAAGAACCACTTGTTTCTGTGATTATACGAACGCATCGGAGACCCGAGGTGTTGAGAAAGACACTTGACCTTCTTCGCTTGCAAACGTATCGGAATTATGAAATCGTACTTATAGAGGACGGTGAGCCTTCTGCCAAAAAAATGATTGAGGAGAGTTTCCAGGATCTGCCGGTGCGTTATCATTCCACAGGGACACCAGTTGGAAGATCCGCGGCGGCAAATTTGGGCTTTTCGATGGCAAAAGGAAAGTACCTGAATCTTCTGGATGATGATGATTATTTATATCCGGAGCATTTAGAGACTGCCGTTTCTGTTGCAGAGAATGAAAGGACCGATGTTGTTTTCCTGCAGGATCTGTCTCTGTCTATTGAAAAGACGGGAGATACGCCATATGAATTTGTGGTCAATGAAGCGCATTTTATGAATTTCCCCAGAATAGACCCTTTTACCATGTCCCATTTTTGCGCTACTCCGGATAATGGAGTGTTTTTTCGGAAAGAAGTACTTGATTATGCTGTTGGAATGAGGGAAGACCTGGATGCAAACGAAGACTGGTCCCTTTGGCTGCGGATGCTTACTAAGGCGTCTTATTCGGTCGTTCATTTCGCCACTTGTTGTTTCGTCGTTCCATATAACGAAAAGGAGAAGCAAGCCCGAATCAGAAAGTATAGTATTTATAACGGACTTCAGATCAAAGATGAGCTGCTAAAATATGATACGAGCGGAGAGCAGATAAAAGATTACTATGAGGGAGTACTGAACGACTTTGATGCGCTTGCTGCTAATGGGCTTTTGGAAGAGCATTTGGCACATGAGTTATCTTTTTGGAACGTTGATCAGCCTGAAGAATATATACAGTATGCGTATGAGTTTCGGGATAGAGCAGAGAGCAGAAGTGGGGGCATATACACTTCTGAAGATTTTGTTCGCTATTACCTGGGAATGCTCGCTTTAAAACAGAAGGAAACAGCGAAAAGAGAATGATCTTTTCGCTGTAGGATATAAATAGAAGAATAAAGAATCATCACTCCCTGTGAAGGAGCCGGCTTAACATCTGTGCTAGACGAAAAGTCCTTGAGTTTAGGATATCGTTCTTTTCTTTTTCTCTTTGCTTGTATAGTTCACGTAATGTGAAAAAGTGAAACAGGGCTTTATCTTCATCCCCATCTATGAAGTCATCTGAAAGTATTTTTCCGTATGCGGAATGAAATTGCAAGCCATAAGCAGGACTGTAGGCAAATGCTTTTTTCCAACTTAATAGGCACTCTTTCAAGTCCTCGTCAGAAAGATTTTCAGATTGCAGCATCAGATCAAGGTAGTATTCGATGTGGTTGGATGCCTCGAGCAGAGCTACATATTTCCGGGCATTTTCTTCCCCAAGTTCTTTAGCCTTTTCCATACCGAAATCTGTGGATCTCGGAAGTGAACAAAGCAGCTTTTTGCTGATCTCCCTTGAAAGGGAATCCTTACGCACGCGGTACTGAATAATCGGTTTTCGGATATGAGTTGCTGTTTTGGCGCAAGACAGGTACAGGAAGAGGAACAGAATGTCTTCCCATAGTTCTCCGTTAAGGCAGCGAATTTGGTTTTCTTCAATGATTTTGTGCCTGTAGATTTTACACCAATGATTGTTTACGTAAGGATTGATGCTTTCATCGAAAGGAAGAGAGAGTTGAATCGTCCCCTCCGGATAATGATTGGTGCGCAAAATCAGCTTTTCTTTTTCTTCTTGTGAAAAGCTTGCTTCGTCAATCAAAACGGCATCTCCGGAAACGATATCTGTTTGGTATCGTTCAATAGCGTTATATAACTCTTCGCAAGCGTTTGGCATCAGGCAATCGTCATTGTCAAGGAACATGACGTAGTCAGATGTCACATGGTCTAAGCCTATGTTTCTTGGTAAGGCGGGGGCTCCGCTGTTGGTGTTTGTCTGGTAGACAATTACATTGGGGTATGTTTCCGACCAGCGGTCAAGCAGTTTTTTGCTGCCATCTGTGGAGCAGTCATCAATCAGCAGCCACTCGATGTTGTGAAAGCCGATCGACTGGCGATAAACCGATTGAAAGGTCTCTTCCAGATATTCTATCGCATTGAATACCGGGGTTATGATACTGATCTTCATGCTTTGCAAGACTGAGCCTGAGGGCTTCCTTTCGATTCGTGATGAAAAGTACAACGCAGTTATTATTTTATCAATACAGCTTAATTATTTCCACTTTTCATAGATGAGAAGGGAAGGAACAAGCATATAAGGAGCATATGCA
>CADBMM010000054.1 GCA_902795795.1 uncultured Lachnospiraceae bacterium
CCTCGATCGAAGAGCTCGAAATACGTTTTTACACCTTCTTCAGCATTTCGACTCATTCGTGATACGCTATCAAAAATCAGAGTATCACCATCTTTAACTACTTTATATACTTTATTCCATTCTGGACGATCGAGCTTTCTTCCGGAGTAAGATTCCTGAAAAATGAACGCATTAGGATAGGCAGATTGAATATTTCGAATCTGCCTATCTATACTTTGCTTTTTTGTACTGATCCGGCAATAACCGTACTCCACTTTTTTCTCCTTATGCTGTCAATAATGACGATCATCATTTATGATACTACTCATAGCTCCTAGAAACTGCTTTCAAAAACGTGATTTTAATACAAAACGTACAACCGGCATTTTTAATACTATATTTGAACTGGCAGCGCCATATCCAAAACATCATTTCTGATGATTTCTCCGTCATACCCTTTTTGTTCTTCACAAAGAACATAGAAGGACACTTCGCAGGATCCATTCTCTTTTTCTTCAATCCCGGTTTTTGGTCGTCGGCCTTCTAAAAAGATCCTGGCATTGCTCATATTGGTAAACTCAGATCTTTCTGTTTTCGTCCAGCCTCTACCTGCAGACCGAACAATCTTCTCTTTCATTGAGGAAAGGTCTGATTTTGAAAGAACCATTCTATATGAAGTTACAGAATAGACGATACCCATAGTTACACCGCAAAATCCGCTCTGCTTTCAAAATGTTCCAGGTTCACAGTATTGGAAGAGAAGAGGTCTTCTCCGAGATAGATATCCTTATTCAGCTCTGCACATTTGGAGATGCTGATACCGGACTTGATATCAGACAGTTTTTTCGCAAAGAAAGATCTTGCCTCATCCTCTTTCTCAAAAGAATCGAGAGAATGAAGTTCCAGAGAACCGTCGTTATTCTTCGTGTAGGAATACACACTATATCTATATCTTTCGTTTTCCATAAAATAATCTCCTTATATATACTTATATTATATTACGTTATACGTTCCCATGCTATCGCATATTTTAATCTCAATATATACCATTTTGCACAAATGGTCAACTTTGTATTGATTATTATTTTTCAAGATGCTATATTGATATCAGGTTAGTGTATTTTGAGATTGAAGAACGGAAGAGGTATGTTCTCTTCGAGGTTCCGAGGTCTCTTTTTTATTCCCCAAAACAGAATACTATGTATTTCTCAGGAGGTAGCTTATGGAGAATAACCAGGACGAGAATAATAGCAGGTACTCGTATCGATCTCAGGATCAGAAACAAGAACAAGTCGGATACATTGTAGTGTCGGAGCAGCATGCTACTGCATGGTTCAAATACGCCACATCTCTGTCTCTCAAAGAAAGGATTGACAGTACAAGATGGTTACAGTGGAGAAAGAACGAAGATAACGGAATAGTCCGCTGGTCTATACGGATCGATCTTTCAAAATACTGGACGAATCTCGACAAGTTTGCCCGGATGCTTTCTGAAGAAGGGGTAACCGTTCTGATAAGAAAAAAGCATGATCAAAGATGGGTTCCTTACAATTTTGCTACACCAAAGCCGGAGCAAAAGGCTGAAGAAAAGAGTGGTGAGAATACCAACGGGGAAGAAGAGGCCATTAAGTATTTCTTCTATATGAAGCCATCATATTTCAAAGAACTGTCCGATCTGGCCAAAGAGAAACATATTTCATTCTCAACGCTCATTATCTGCGCCTGCGATGCATATCTTCGATCAGAGAAACAGGCAGCACCTCTTAAGGCTCTTGATTCTTCGCTTCCGGAAGGCACCTTCTCAGAAAAGGTCCTGATGGAGATTGCCCGGCGCGGAAGTAAGCGTGCCTGGGTAGCTGACAAACTTGGGCTCGATCGCTCACGGTTTTACCGGATGATCGAAACGGACAAGTGGACTGAAGAGGAGAAGACAGCAATCAACAATCTGTTCGGGTGGGGTTAAACATGGTACAGTACTATATCAGTTCATATTATCTGATGATGCTCCACCCGGATTATGGTGTAATAGACCCGAATGGAACTATCATGCAAGAATAGGAAGAGACACCTGGTAAGTATGCTTTCGATTTCATTGCATTGAACATGATTGAGCATACAAAGTACAAACTTTCGGAAGGTAAGACAGCGAAGAGCGATTTGTCATCCAACTTGAAATCAAGAAAAAAGCGTATATAATAGAGATAGGAAGCAGCCAGTTCTGCTTTCCCTATATAGTTACTATTAAGTAAACCGCTAGGGTCAGAATCTGCGGTTTACTTCTTTTTTTGCCCGGAATCTTTCTTGCAGATGTCTACAATCAGAGCGACTAAGGCAACAACAAAACAACAAAAAGCGAAGAATTCGCCCCAAGTCATATTCATAGGCCTCACCCCCTCATCTAAAGATTAAGGGAAAGAAGAAACCAACTGCTTCCTACATGATTATTATACCATATACCGCTACTGATATACATGCAGTCAATTAAAGTATATATTACTGAATGTTTTATATCATTTTTCTATTAAAATAATATCATTGTTCACTGTTTATTTACATTTATGTGATTCATGCTTGAAACGCTTGAAAATACGGCATTTCGCTTATCTAGTGGGCCTACTTTTTATGTGTACTACATCTTGTGGTCGCTGATTTTTGTTGACACAAGATGTAGAACGGTGATATATTGCAATCAGAAGGGAAATATTATTTGGTGGTGAAACTAACACTCTGAGAACGACATAGTATCCTGGTACCACTACCAAGGATGAAAGGAGATAGTTATGAAAACCACTTATACAAGATTTAAGAGAGAGTTCGCGCTTGTTCTGATTGTTGCGATAATCATTTCTATGGTCGGTTGTAAGAAGAAGAAAGCCGGCAATGAAACTGATCCTGTCTCTATCCTTTCTTCAGAAATGACAGAAACCACTCCGGATGAAACTACAACTGAAACTACCGAGGAGACAACCACCACGGAGAGCACTGCTGCGCCGGAAACATCTGAAACAACTCCGAGTGAGGTCACGGAATCCACTGAACCGAGTGAAACAACTCTCGATCCGACCGCGACTCCGACGGATGTTCCAGTAGATCCGACGGCAACTTCTACTCCGAAGCCGACTAAAGCTCCAAAGGAAACGAAGAAGGATACTCCAACGGCAACACCTACAACTCCGCCGACGAATACTCCTACAAGCACATCTACTCCGACACCGGTTCCGACAGATACACCGACTCCTACACCGTCTACAGCTCCTGCTAAAACAAAGGACGCCAAAGACTATATGGGAACAGCCAGATCTGCTATCAAACAGGCTATCTCTGATAAATGTAGCTGGAAGACTGGCTTCGAGTTCAACAACAACATGATGGAAAATGAAAAAGCTAGAGCTAAATATTCTGTTAATAATGATTATTATGGTCATGGAGAGATTTCTGGAACAGTATGCACGCTTGAGGCATGTGGTGGAGTTGGATGCACATACCTTCCTGATACAGATCAGCTTGAATGGTATTGGACAGACCATTCTGGAACCAACCACTACTACAAAGACGATGCATATAGTTGTTTTTATGATTTTGCAGCTTTTTTGGTAGTTGACCACACTGAAAAACTGGCAGGAGATGACAAACATATCTATTTTGGGTATGGGGCGGCGATCAAATATACACCTTGGGAAAGAAGTTACGGATTAGGTACAGTAGAAGAATGGTCTATCAGCGTATATATTGGTGCGCATGATGAAATAATGTATGCTATTGATTTCCCAGAAGGATAATCGGTATTTGCACAATTAGCATATTGACCATTTGTGCAAAATGGTATATATTGAAATTGCCAAGAAAACATTCAGATTGAACGAAGGTAAACAGGATTGTAAGTGAAGCCCCTGACCACTGGTTGGGGGTTTTTCACTATAAGAAAAACTGATATGATCCCTGCGATTTTGTTGCAATTTTACATACATCATATTGAAAAATAATTCTCAACGTGCTAGTATACGTACTAGGTTAGTCTATTTTGAGATTGAAGAAACAGGAGAGGTATGCCCTCCCTTAGTTTCTGAGGTCTCTTTTTTTGTTCCCAAAAACACAATTGAATAAAGGAGAGTGACAAAATGTTTAGGATCACAAAGAACAAGAAGTCTTTCTATCGATTTACATCAGCGTTTTTAGCAATGACGATTTTTCTGTCAGTCTTTATGACTTTCAATTCAAAAGCAATTAATGCTGATCCCACCCCCGTCAACGGTGACAATGTTACTGCGCTCTGGGACGCAGGGCATTTTAACCAGGGTGGAAAAGTTGTCGAAGTCTTAAAGGCACAGAACGCCAGTGGACCGTACGTGTATTGCGTAAAAGCCTCGACTACCCTGCCGATCGAGCACGGAGGAGCGGTTACAAGAGATGTTGTACAGAACAGTACAGCAGCCCAGAAAATCATGGGTAAGGTTAAAGCCATTATCGAAATGCCGGATTCCACGATCACCGGTTGTTCAGACTGGCAGGCTGACTGGGGTTGGAACGCAAGCGGCACAGAGGGTTATATCGTAAGGCAGCTCCTTATCTGGAACGAGATCTACAAGATGGAGTCCGAACTGACAAGCGCAGGGCTTTATGGTGTGGATGGAGTTTTCCGTGGTTACGATCTCAATTCTCTGTCCACAACAAACTATCCACTGGTAAGAGTCGCTAAGGAGATTGCTTCCTCGTTCGATGAGCCGGAAGCGTACATTCCTTCCGGTCCGACATATGTTGCACAAATTCAGAATGCAAGTTCTATTCAGTACGACTCCAGTAAAGGTGTTTATTATGCTACATTTTCTGTAACTGTAAAAGAAAAACACACAGGAAGTCTCGGAGGCAAATTCCATTTCACAAGATTAAACGGTTGCAATGTTTACCCTTCAGGGTCATCATCTTCAGTGTCTACATCGACTGAATTTTCAGTTACATCTTCTGCACTTAGTTTTAGAGTTGAAGGTACATATTCTCAGATGATTAACGTTTCTGGGAAAAAGAATATGAGCGTTGTAGTAGAGGCAACCAGCGGAACAGGTAATTCAACTCAAACCAGAGTAGAGTACGGTCTTTTTAAGGATTCTACAGATGCCAGAAACCAGACTTTTGTTGCACCTTACATTGAGTCCAAACCAAGATTTGATGGCGATGATCAAGCTTGGGAAGTTACTACCGGCAACTACCAGTTGACCAAGGTCATCAGACACCCGGACGGTTCGACTGCTCCTGAGAGCGGTCTGCGTTTCCGTCTTTACAGTTCCGCTTATTCTTCCTACGATGCAGCCACAGGCGCACGCTGGGAAGGCACCACGGATTCCAGTGGTAAAATCACGTTCTCGAATATCCCGATTGGCGAGTATAAACTTGTTCAGGTCGATGTTCCTGCCGGAACACTAATTATGAGCCCAAATCCGGCAACAGTAACCGTTTCCGGCGGAACAACTTACGGTACATTCTACAACGACGAGATCGTAGGTTATCTCCAGATCAATAAGCGCGTTCAGTCCTCAGCAGATGCAGCGTCCGGTACAACTTTTGCCAATCTCCCGGCAGAAGAAGGCGCAGTCTTCCAGGTATGGAACACAAACTACGCTTCTTATGATGCTGCACCGGCATACATGAAAGACACACTTACAACCGACTCGACCGGTAAATCCAATCTTTCGAAGGGATTGCCGGTAGGCACTTACAAGATCCATCAGACCAAGGCAGGTGCTACTGCACTTCTGGATACGGCCGATCAGACTGTAACCATTACGGCAGCACATACAGCATCTGCTCCGAATGTTCCCAACTTAACAAACAAGGCCTATGAGCAGAACATTCAGATCAGAAAAGTAGACGAAGAGACAGGCACGGTCATTCCTGCCGAAAACGTAGAGTTTGAGATCTATAAGTCAGACAAGACGACTATCGTACCGTCCACTACCGGCGAAACAACATTTAAGACCGATGATAACGGCGAAGCCAATATCACCGATCTGAACCTCACCGTTGGTACATACTACATTAAAGAGAAGACCGCTCCGAAGGGCTACATTCTAACAAACGAGATGCAGCAGTTC
>CADBMM010000055.1 GCA_902795795.1 uncultured Lachnospiraceae bacterium
ACGTATCACCTTAGGCGGAGATACGGGACACGATCAGAGGATCTATTATTTCAATACAAAAGAGCTTATCGACAACAAGTTCGGAACAGCCAATCCGATCATGTTCCGCGTTGTGGACAATAAGATCGGTCTTGATCTGGATACATCGATCCGCTGCAACGGCGTGTATTCCTATAAGATCACTGACCCGCTCCTTTTCTATACAAATGTCTGCGGAAACGTAACGGACGAATACAGAAGGGATCAGATCGACGGCCAGCTTAAGACTGAATTTGTAAGTGCTCTTCAGCCGGCTATGGCTAAGCTTTCCGCTCTGCAGATGAGACCGAACGAGATCCCGGCTCATGCCGAGGAACTTGCTCAGGCTATGAACGAAGCCCTTTCAGAGAAATGGTCACAGCTGCGCGGACTTTCAGTAGTATCCGTAGCGCTTAACCCGATCACCCTTCCCGAAGAGGATGCTGAGCTCATCAAGCAGGCTCAGAGAGCTGCTATGTACAAGGATCCCACAATGGCAGGCGCGGCAACAGTTGCGGCACAGGCAGACGCTATGAAGGCAGCTGCTTCCAACACCGCCGGCGCTATGACAGGCTTCATGGGAATGGGCTTTGCACAGCAGGCAGGCGGAGTAAACGCAGCAAATCTTTACGCTATGGGACAGCAGCAGGCAGCAGCGGCACCGCAGCAGCCCGCAGCAGACGGCTGGAAGTGTGAATGCGGAACAGAAAATACCGGCAAGTTCTGCACTGAATGCGGAAAACCGAAACCGGCACCGGCAGGAAGCTGGAAGTGTGAATGCGGAACAGAGAACACCGGCAAGTTCTGCACTGAATGCGGAAAACCGAAACCGGCGGCAGACAACTGGACATGTGAATGCGGAACAGAAAATAAAGGCAAGTTCTGCACGAACTGCGGAAAACCGAGACCGTAATTCAACGTAATAATTAATGGCGGGCGCATCGCCGCCCGCCATTTTTGGGGAGTAACAGGAGAATACTTAAATGGCAGATCTTCTTCAATATAAATGTCCGAACTGCGGCGGCTCCATAGAGTGGGACGCCTCTGTTCAGAAAATGAAATGCCCCTATTGTGATACCGAATTCGAGCTGGAAACGCTCCGTCAGCTGGATGAAGAGCTTGGCAGCGAGAAGCCCGAAGAAATGGACTGGGGCAGCAAGCCGGATTCCGAATGGGACGATAGCGAGACAGAAGGCATGAACGTCTATGTCTGTCAGTCATGCGGAGGAGAAGTAATCGGAGACGAAACGCTGGCTGCTACTACCTGCCCGTACTGCAGCAATCCGGTAGTTATGAAAGGAAAGTTTTCAGGCGGACTCAGGCCTGATATCGTCATACCGTTCTCGAAGACCAAGGAAGATGCAAAAGCTGCGTACCTTAAGCATCTCGAAGGCAAACCGCTTCTGCCAAAGGTCTTTAAAGACCAGAATCATATCGACGAGATCAAGGGCATGTATGTGCCGGTATGGCTTTTCAACGCCGATCTTGACGCGGATATGAATTTCAATGCAACGAAGACCCGCCACTGGGAAGATGCAAACTTCAGATATACGGAAACAAGCCATTTTAAGGTCATCCGTTCGGGAAATATGTCATTTGGCGACATCCCGGTAGACGGTTCAAAAAAGATGCCTGACGAGCTGATGGAATCGATCGAGCCATTTGATGCTTCCAAGGCACAGCCGTTCCAGACCTCTTTCCTTTCCGGATATCTTGCAGACCGTTATGACGAGGATGCGTCGGCCAGGGAGACCAGAGCCAACGAGCGTATTAAGCGCAGCGCCGAGACCGCATTTGCCAGAACAGTCACGGGATACAATTCGGTGCAGCTGGCCGGAGAGTCGATAAGGCTTTTTAACAACAGCTATAAATATGCGCTTTATCCTGCGTGGATATTGAGCACGCACTGGAACGATCAGAATTTCACGTTCATCATGAACGGGCAGACCGGAAAGATGGCCGGCGACCTGCCAATGGATAAAGGCAAATTCGGCATCTACTTCGCGATCTCATTTGTGATCGGTTTTGTTATCGCGCTTCTGATAATGATGCTCATGAAATGATAAGGGAGGACAAATAATATGGATGCGCAAAGTATACTTATTGCCATAGTTGTCGGACTTATTGTCGCTCTTATCGTTACGGGAGTATTAAGAGCGGGACTTAAGTCGGTCGGCAAGCAGGATACGGCTGTATTTTATGAAAAGGACGGCGGCCTGCAGCTTACGAGAAAGAATGATATTTTCATGTATAAAAATACTGAAAGATACGCGAAACCAAAGGAGCAGAACAACGGACCGCGTCCGGGTGGTCAAAGGCCTGGCGGACCGCAGCAAGGCAGCAGAAGACCGGGCGGACCGAGGTAAGGAGCCGGACGGCATAAAGATACTGATCAATTTTGGAACAAATGAATTATATAGTTTTTGATCTGGAATGGAACCAGTGTCCATACGGAAAGAAAAGAGAAAATTCGGAGCTGCCGTTCGAGATCATCGAGATCGGCGCGGTAAAACTGAATAAGGAATTTGAAGTGGTGGACAAGTTTTACAAGGTCATAAAACCTTCGGTGTACCATTCGCTTCACTACAGGACCAGGCAGATAGTAAATCTTTCCAGAGAGGAACTGAATAACGGTGAGCCGTTTGCGGATGCTGTCCGGGCATTTTTTGCCTGGGCAGGTCCGAATTCTTTTTTCTGTACATGGGGAAGCATAGACCTCACAGAGCTTCAGAGAAATATGGAGTATTACAAGATCCTCTATCTATTAAAGGGACCGCTTCATTATTTCGACGTCCAGAAATTATTTGCCATACAGTATGAGACCATGGATAAAAGGCGTTCGCTGGAGTATGCAGTCGATTATTTCGACATGCAGCGCAGCGGTGAGTTTCACAACGCCCTTTCGGATGCTGAGTATACTGCCCAGGTACTGATGAGGATCGATCTGCCCGTCATCTGGACATATGACTCCATAGACGTATATCAGAATCCTCAGGCCAAGGAAGACGAAATATACGCTGTTTACAACGGCTATACAAAATACATTTCAAGAGAATTTACCGATAAGGAATCCGCCATGATGGATCCGGAGGTGCGAAGTACAAGATGCTGTATCTGCGGGGCGAAGTCAAGACAGAAGCTTCGGTGGTTTTCAGTAAACGCCAAGAATTACTATACTACAGCCATCTGTCCGAACCACGGATACATAAAGGGAAAGATCCGCATGCTGCACGGAATAAACGGAGGATATTTTGCGGTAAAGACCATAAAGGTCAGCTCAGAGCATGAGGCGCAGGATATCGCCGCGAAAAAAGCGGCGATAGTTATGAAACGCAAAAAACACGCATAAGGAGAAACTGATGAAATTATCAGAAAAGCTTTTTGGAACTCACAGTGAAAGAGAGCTGAAAAGGATCACGCCAATAGCCGATAAGATCGAATCGATGCGGCCCGCAATGATGGCCTTAAGTGATGAAGAGCTTAAAGGCAGAACAAAGGAGTTTAAAGACAGACTTGCTGCAGGGGAAACGCTGGATGACATCCTTCCGGAAGCTTTTGCGACCGTAAGGGAAGCTGCCAGACGTGTACTTGGAATGGAGCATTACAGGGTACAGCTGATAGGCGGTATCGTCCTTCATCAGGGCCGTATCGCAGAGATGAAGACAGGTGAAGGTAAGACCCTGGTCTCTACACTTCCTGCTTATTTGAACGCTCTTACAGGCAAAGGCGTGCATATCGTAACTGTAAACGATTACCTGGCCAACCGTGACTCGGAGTGGATGGGAAAAGTTCATGAATTCCTGGGCCTTACCGTAGGCTGCGTATTGAATTTCATGAAGCCCGAAGAGCGCCGCGCGGCTTATAACTGCGATATTACCTATGTTACGAACAACGAGGACGGTTTCGACTATCTTCGTGACAACATGGTCATATATAAAGAACAGCTTGTTCAAAGAGAGCTGGCATACGCCATCATCGACGAGGTAGACTCCATACTTATCGACGAGGCCCGTACACCGCTTATCATTTCCGGACAGAGCGGAAAATCCACGAAGCTTTACGAAACCTGCGATATCCTTGCAAAACAGCTCAAGAAGGGTACGTTCAAAGGCGAAATGTCCAAGATGGACATGATCATGGGCGAGCAGGTGGAGGAAGACGGAGACTTCATTGTAAACGAAAAAGACAAGGTCGTTACCCTGACGGAAGCCGGCGTAAAGAGGGTCGAACAGTTCTTCCATATCGACAACCTGTCTGATGCCGAGAACCTGGAGATCCAGCACAATGTAATCCTCTCGCTCCGCGCGAATTATCTGATGTTCAGGGATCAGGATTATGTCGTAAAAGACGACCAGGTCCTTATAGTTGATGAATTTACCGGACGTATCATGCCGGGCCGCCGTTATTCAGATGGTCTGCACCAGGCAATAGAAGCTAAAGAGCATGTAAACGTGCGCCGTGAAAGCAAGACGCTGGCGACCATAACATTCCAGAACTTCTTCAATAAATATGAGAAGAAATGCGGTATGACCGGTACTGCCCTTACCGAGGAACAGGAGTTCCGTGATATTTACGGAATGGACGTTATAGAGATACCGACAAATGTGCCCGTAGCAAGAAAGGATCTCACGGACGTCGTTTACATGACGAAAAAAGAGAAATTCAGAGCTGTCGTGCGTGCCATTAAGGAGGCTTATGAAAAGAGGCAGCCGGTCCTGGTAGGCACTATAACGATCGAAACCTCCGAGCTTGTAAGCAGAATGCTGAGAAAGGAAGGCATTCCTCATCAGGTGCTGAATGCCAAGTTCCATGAGATGGAAGCGGAGATCGTTTCGCATGCAGGCGAAGCAGGAACCGTTACTATCGCGACCAACATGGCCGGCCGTGGTACGGATATCAAGCTTGATGACGAAGCCAGGGCGCTCGGCGGACTTAAGATAATAGGTACAGAGAGACATGAGTCGAGACGTATCGACAACCAGTTAAGAGGACGTTCAGGACGTCAGGGCGATCCGGGTGAATCACGTTTCTATATCTCTCTTGAAGATGACCTGATGAGGCTTTTTGGTTCAGAAAGGCTTATGAACATGTTCAAGGCCATGAAGATCCCTGAGGATGAGCCGCTTGAGCATAAGATGTTAAGCTCGGCCATCCAGAAGGCTCAGGAAAAGATAGAGAGCAACAACTACGGTATCCGTAAGAATCTTCTTGATTACGACACCGTTAATAACGAGCAGAGGGAGATCATTTACAAAGAGCGCCGCCGTGTTCTTGACGGCGAGAACATGCGCGATTCCATCATGAAGATGATCTTCGACAGGGTAGACGGTTTTGTTGACATGAGCATTGCCGATGACGCAGGCCCGGATGAGTGGGATCTTGCCGAGCTTAACAGGATCCTTATTCCCGTAATACCTCTGCCCCCGGTCACTCAGGAATATGTAAAAGGTCTTCAGAAGGACGAACTTAAGCAGAAGCTGAAAACCGATGCAGTCGCTCTTTATGAGGAGAAGGAAAGCGAATTCTCTGAGGAAGAGCAGATAAGGGAGCTTGAGCGTATTGCGATCCTTAAGGTCATCGACAGTCACTGGATGAACCATATCGACGATATGGAGCAGCTGCGTGAAGGCATCGGCCTTGTGGCTTACGGACAGAGAGATCCCAGGATCGAATACAAGATGGCTGCTTACGACATGTTCAACGAGATGAGCGACAGCATTCAGGCGGATACTATCCGTATAATGTACAATGTCAGAAATGAGCAGAAGGTCGAGAGAGAGCAGGTAGCCAAGGCTACAGGCACAAACAAGGATGATTCCGGTCCGAGAAAGCCGGTGGAGCGTAAGGAGAAGAAGATCTATCCGAACGATCCGTGTCCGTGCGGAAGCGGAAAGAAGTATAAGCAGTGCCATGGACGTAAGCCGGCCTGATCTGTCCGGTACATAAGCTGTGGATCAAATATTATAGAAGAATAGGAATATAATAGTGGTAGAATTAGACGCTTTTAAAACAGAATTGGGAACATATGAGCAGCCTCTTAAGGAAGTAAGGGACTCACTTGATCTTGCTGTGAAGGAGCAGCGGATCGAAGAGCTTGAACGTAAGATGGAGGAGCCGAACTTCTGGGACGATCCGGAAAAGGCTCAGAAGCAGATGAAGGAGCTCGGTACCCTTAAGGATGACCGGGACACTTACAACAAGCTCGTTTCCGATAAGGAAGATATCGAGACCATGATCGAGATGGGATATGAGGAAAACGATCCGGCGCTCATCCCGGAGATCAGGGAAATGCTCGATGAGTTCGAGTCGGAGTACGACAGAATAAGAATAAAGACCCTTCTTTCGGGAGAATACGATAAGTGCAACGCCATTTTAAAGCTTAACGCAGGTGCCGGCGGCACCGAGGCCATGGACTGGTGTTCGATGCTTTACCGTATGTATACCAGATGGGCCGAGAAAAAAGGATTTTCCCTGGAAGAGCTGGATTATCTGGAAGGCGATGAAGCCGGTATCAAATCGGTAACTTTCCAGGTGAACGGTGAGAATGCCTATGGATATCTTAAATCCGAGAAGGGCGTTCACAGACTGGTCCGCATGTCGCCTTTCAA
>CADBMM010000056.1 GCA_902795795.1 uncultured Lachnospiraceae bacterium
CAAATTCATTAAATGTAACTTTAATAAATGGTTCGTTTGTATCTGAATAACCAGCCCATGTCTCATTGCCATTACTTACCAATATAAATCCACAGACATTTAAATTATGCCTAAATTGAGAATTAATCTCAGATGCATACAACCTTGCTTCTGAATAGGCTGTCTCCAAGTTTTCTTCCGGCTTTTTTGCTTCTAATACAAAAACTGGAACTCCTCGGATAGATACAACATAATCAGGGTAATATATCTTCTTAGAGTTTCCTTTTCCAATAGTAATTTTCCTTAGATTAGCTTTTGTCAGAATCTCTTCAGAGCTAAAACCAAGCCCCATAGGTGGATCCATAGAAAGGAAATGATAAATAAATTTCTGTTCGACATCACTTTCATTATGTAGGTCATCAATATCACAATACAGTCCCATATAGATCTCCTATTTTAATATTAGTATATCTAATGATGCTCTTTATCTTCATTATCCTATACCCTGCTCACTCAGTCTGGGATATATACTTCGTATAAAACTCTCTAAGATTTCTCCTAATCTCTTTAGGATTTTGCTTAAGAATCACATCGTAATAAGCATCAAGAAAAGCCTTGCCTTGAGCATTAACCATGTTGCTATTAAGAGAAACACTACTGTCCATACCAAATTCACATGTTTCCACCCCCTCTTCACTAAGCATTTGCTTACTCTCCAGGAAAGTAAACACTTCTTTAAAACGTGCAACAACATCTGCTTCTTTTTCTCCACTGTCAATGTGCCATGACGCTTTATCATAATTTTTCATAATTATGGTAACCTCCTGATTTCAGTAATAAGATCCAAGGGGAATTCCAATAATTCTCCGGTGTTAAAATCTTTAATAAAGGCACCGCCTAATTCTTTCGCCTGCACAAGAATCCTTTCGGTTTTTCTGATCTGTGCAGTTTTATCTGCAAGTTCTGACGTGACCTCAATAGATTTTATCACTTTGTTCCCTTTTGTAACGATGAAGTCAATTCTTCTAGCTTCATTCGTAATAGGGTCTCGAATAATTTTACCGAATTGATCTCGCAAATATTGCTCCCGCAGAACATTTTTTTCTCCAAATTCTGCTAAGAGTTCTTTCATGACAGTTTCTTCTCTTGCTAAACCTTCAAATTTATGCCGTACTACTTCACTAACCTCATTTACTTCTTTTACAGCTCTTTCTGCTCCGTTTTCAGCCAATTCCTTTGCTGTTTTCTCTGTTCCTTCTTCTGCCATTTCCTTGGCAACTTTCTCTACCCCTGCTTCTGCCAGTTCCTTGGCAGCCTGCTCAGTCCCAGCTTCGGCCACTTCTTTTGCAGCTTTCTCAGCCCCGGCCTCGGCAAGTTCTTTCGCGGCCTTTTCTGCTCCGGCTTCAGCCATTTCTTTTGCAGCCTTCTCAGCTCCGGCTTCGGCAATCTCTTTCGCGGCTTTTTCTGCACCGTTCTCAGCAGCTTCTCTAACGATTTTTTTCGCTCCAGCCTCAGCAGTTTCTTTGACTGCCTTTTCAGCGCCTTCCTTAGCGATTTCTTTAGCTGCTTTTTTTGCGCCGGCTTCAGCAATTTCCTTGGTTGCTGCTTTAACACCAGTTTTTGCAACAGCTGATCCGCCTTTTACGGCGCCATATCCGGTTCCTAAAGAAACTGCCCCGATTGCAAGCGCAGCCACATCAATTCCAGCTGAAATTGCAAATCCCTGCCAGTCGCCTTCTCGGATTGCATTATATTCAGCTACACCAGGGGCCATTTCTGCAACAAATCTGGCGGCATCTCCGTATTTGCCGCAGTCAGGGACAACCTTTGAGACATACTTCTCGTGAAATTCACTGGTTTTGACATGAGCTGTTTCAGCTACTTCTTTTGTGCCTTCTTGTATTGATTCAATCGTATGGGTTGTGTCAAAACTCATCACTAAACCTCCATTGTCAGGATATGGCAGATCTCATCAATTTCATCCATTGTAAATCCTATAGTCCTGGAAATGACAATCCTACGAAGTGTGTCGGCATTTTGGGACTGGACCGAATCTGCATAAGTCTTCTGAGAAATATCCAGAATATCAAAAAGCAACTGCCGTAAAAGCCCTAAGGAGTTTTCGTTCCACATTAAATGTCCGTTATGATTTTTATATGTGTATAGCATCACGGACAGCAGTTTACGATGGGCTCTTGCTATTTCAAGGCTGTTCAACGCCTTTGCAAGCTCTGTAAATTCAATCTGGTCGCCTGGAAGCCAGGGCTCCATAATTGCCCTGATAATCTCCGAACGGGACTCCCTGGCACTTTTTATTACAGCGGGTTCTTCGTTGATAAAAGGAGTCTCATCAACGTTTGCCTTATCCACCATTGCAAGTACCGGGGTAACCCAGTCGTTCTGGTAGATGACAGCTACACCACTGGGAAGCTTTGCGATTTCATTAACCTGGTTCGGCGTCAGGCCCATTGAACGCCCCACCGCTTCCCTGTCATTAGCTTCCGGAGTGCGCAATACAATTTTCGTATTGGTGTTTTTGATTGCCGCTATATCGACGGAGGAAGGTGACTGGTCTACAATGATAAAACCTTCTCCGTAGGTACGGATCTCTGCGATCGTATTGGTGATCATCTCGACGGATTTACCAACTAATTCAGACTCACTGCCGGAGGTATTTTTGAGCAGGTTGTGCGCTTCTTCCAGGACAGTGACGTGCTTTAGTCCGCTGTTGTTTCCTGTCTTCGTATCGACTCTGTATTCGTTGAGGATGTAGACCATGAGACCCATCAGAAGTGCTTTCGTCTCTGAAGATTTCACGCGGCTGATATCCAGAATACAGTTTTCGTCGAACAGCTTCTCATAAGGGGTCTGATGCGTTGTGAAAATAAATTTGTTAAGTCCGACTGTCAGGGACTTCACCCTAGTGACCAGGGCACCGGTATAATTGCCCTTCACTTCCGCGGAGTAATCTGTATCGTCGATCAGTCTCTCCAGTTCCTCGGCCAGGATCTCAAAGTCGGGATATTCTACTTCATCTCCTTCGAACGTTGAGGACCCCAGATCCCATCCGATCTTCTCATAGGATTTCAATATGGCATCCTTAAAGAAGGCCGGCATTGCGTCATACATGGGCCAGCATACACTGAAGATCTCTACCAGTCCATCGACATGCTCCAGAACATGAATGGAGTCCGGGAACATGAAGGGATTCAGATTCACGAGAGGAGCAATCTTAGGATTGGTCGAAAAGACATTTACATCCGGCCAGTTCCCGAATACATCCTTGTATTCTCCCTTAGCCGGCTCAACAACCAGGAAAGGAATCTTATCCTGATGAAGTTCTGTAAGCATCTGGTAAACGGTATTGCTTTTTCCGGAACCGGTTGATCCTGTAATAAAGGTATGCATGTTCAGGCTTTTGTTATCGAGCTCAACAACCTTATTTGTAATCTGCCCAAGATCAAAGATCCGTCCTATCGTGATACGGTCCTCGGGCCTGTTGCTGATGACCTTTCTGACAAGCTGATAAGAGGTGACTTCTTTACCGAATTCCGCGTGTTCGATCACCGGGAGTCCGGGTACCGTAGAGCGGGGAAGTCCCAGGTGTAGTCCCAGTTCCTTCCCGCTGACAGCCGTAGCCGCATTGACCAGGATATTGGCACCATAGACAAACTGAGGATGAACGTACCTTGACAGATATGTCGTAAGATCCTCAAATCTTCCCATGCCAACAGCAGTATTGTTTCTTCTCCAGGAGTTGATCGCGGAGACTTCCCGCCCGGAGTTTTCTCCGTTCATCAGTGATCTGTAATTGC
The DNA here is from genome assembly GCA_902795795.1 of uncultured Lachnospiraceae bacterium. Taxonomy (GTDB): domain Bacteria; phylum Bacillota; class Clostridia; order Lachnospirales; family Lachnospiraceae; genus Alectryocaccobium. The sequence goes on from CADBMM010000056.1 coordinate 3,795, forward strand.
TGGCGGCAATCTCAGCAGCTGACATATCATCCGAACAGAAATATCCTGCTACGTTCCAGAGTCCATAACTGTCATATTCATCTGTTTTGCTCAGCAGAGCATCGATCAGCTTCATCATATCAGTGACCGATTTGTTCTCGACAGTCGAAGAAGTTGTCTGGGAAGCAGTCTTTGTAATCTGCTCCGTAGGTGCAAGTGAATTTATGAATCCGTTAAACTGTCCGGCAATTTGTCCACCAATCATTGCTCCGGTCGGTGCCAGATTGGTATTCATGCCAGCACCAAAAACAGTGCCTCCGAGAACACCGGCCAGGGAAATTGCAGCACCTCCTATCATTGCTGCCTTCTGCTTCCCATCCATTTCTGCAAAGGATTTGCTTCTGGAAGTCGAAGAGGACGTATTGTCTGAGTATTGCACTTTCTGGAAAGGGGATAATTTCGTATACAGATCCTGATAACTTTTTCGCATCATCTGGACATTCTGAGCCGACTGGTTTTCGGCAACGATCAGTCCAATATACTGATATCCGCTCATTGCCAGAGCCAGCTTTTCAAGGCCCTGCACAAACTGCTCGTTCGACTGTTCCTTTCCAATCTTGTTGTTTCCGACCACACTTACCGATGCAACGTTTTTCGTCCCGGATATTTTGTCGGACAGCATCTCTATTGTTTTGCGATCCTCATTTTCAATCTTCACACCCGGGAAATGACCGATCAGAGTCTGCTTCAAGGTATTTCCCAGCGTCACTGTAGATCTCTTGAGCGGTGAGTCATCGGGCTCATTATTCCGGACACCAATGTAAAAATGAGTCTCTTTCCCATCAGAATCGATGAGAATAAAAACGGAGGCATTGTAGGTGGACAGCGTGTTAAAGACGGTTGTGAACTTGTCCGTGACTGGCTCACCCTTCTGATAAACCATCTCTGTAATGCGATACAGTCTAACGTTGCTGATCATATCGTTTTCCAGACCGGGAACATCCTCCAACCGGGCGATAGGCATTTCAGACAGGCGGGCAAGATATTTTTTCCTGATGCCTTCATCGATAATGTCCAACCGGTTTTCAATTGTAATCCGATCAGGCTCAACAAGATCTGCGGAAGGGCTATTCATCAGTTCTGTATTCATGTTTAACCCCTTTCTATGTTCTGCAACTGATCCTGGACCGCTGCCAGCCAGTCATTGTCTTCCTGCAGCCGCTTCTCATCATCGGATAACTGCCCGGAAACCAGATCTTTTTTATCGTTTCTTTCTGCCATAAGCTCCTGGAGATGCTCATGATAAGCATTTGCCATAGCATTATAATAAGTCAGCAGATTTGAATAGCAGCCTTCAATGAATCTATCGGCGGCGGGCATTATTCTTTCTGCCGCCCTGGTTCTCCACTGATCCAGGTAGCTTGTCACGACCCTAACGGGTTCGCCACTTTCCTCAGAAGGAATCTTGAATAGGCCAAAGAAGTCATTTTTTGCTTCCTGAAATGAAACTTCTTTCATTTCAAGAAATTCAGCTGTTAACTCAGGAAACTGTATATTGACATCATTGTACAATTGAATTCCGGATGGAGAATACACCCGATCGATGCCGGCATTTCCATAGGCTCCGGAAAAAACATTATCAATAGCATGACCGGAGAGAATATAGGTACTTTTGACAGATTGAAGGAAAGAGGATATTGCCTTATTGATATAATTCGAGTAATCACTTGCTGCAGCTTCCACTTCGTGATCACCGATGATTTTTGTCTTCCTGTTTTTCCATCTGGATAATTGGGTCTCAAGTTCCTGTCGATTTTGTTCAAATTTAGGCGGCATTGTGTAATTATCACGCTGAATAAAGAAATCATCCGCTTCCTTAAGCCTTCCGATTTCATCCTCTAATCCTTCTATTTCCGCATGGATGCCGGCATTGGTAATGGCACTCGCCTTGTTCTCAACAGAAAGGGTATCCTGGATCTGATCAATCAGTTCCGAAAAAACTGTGATCGCATTTCTCACATACTCCGTAATCGGGTA
>CADBMM010000057.1 GCA_902795795.1 uncultured Lachnospiraceae bacterium
CGACCTGGAAAAGGTCGACAGAAGCCGCTTCGGTGTACTGGTAGCAAGCGGGATAGGCGGGCTGAACGCCATCCAGAACGAAGACCGTCGCGGAAGTGAAAAGGGTTATGACAGAGTCCTGCCGTATTTCATCCCCATGTGCATCTCAAATATGGCAGCGGGACATATCGCGATCCGTTACGGCCTTATGGGCATGTGCTCCTGTGTGGTAACGGCGTGCGCCGGCGGTACCAATGCGGTCGGAGATGCTTACCGGCATATAAAGGACGACTATGCAGACATGATGATCTGCGGCGGGACGGAAAGCTGCATCACGAATCTCGGTATCGGCGGCTTTACTGCGATGCAGGCGCTGTCATTATCTGAAGATCCTGTAAGGGCTTCCATCCCGTTTGATAAGGAAAGAAACGGTTTTGTAATGGCAGAAGGCTCAGCCATGCTGGTCCTGGAGGAATACGAGCATGCAAAAAGCAGAAACGCCCATATTTACTGCGAACTGGCAGGCTACGGGACCAATTGCGACGCTTATCATGTGACGGCACCGAGAGAAGACGGCAAAGGCGCAGCTGATTGTATGAGGATGGCCCTTGCAGATGCGGGTGCCGCGCCGGAAGATATAAATTATATCAATGCGCACGGGACCTCCACAAAGCTCAATGACAAAAGCGAGACAAAAGCGATCCGCACCATCTTCGGCAGTTATGCCGACAGGATCGCCGTAAGTTCCACAAAGTCCATGACCGGACATATGATCGCTGCGACCGGCGCGGCTGAAGCTGTGATCACGGCATTAAGCATAGAGCAGGGATATATTCCGGCGACGATCAATTATCGTGTGCCGGATGAAGAATGCGATCTTGATGTGGTGCCGAATAAAGGAAGAGAACAGAGCATCGGGGCCGCCATGTCAAATTCACTCGGCTTTGGCGGACACAATGCATGCATCGTAATGAAACATATCTGAAGAGGTGGAAGATGAAGCTGAATAATGAAGAGATCAGGAAGATCCTGCCGCACCGTTACCCGTTCCTGCTGATCGACCGCGTCACGGAATGCGAGCCGGGAGTCCATGCAGAGGCAATAAAATGCGTATCCGCAGGCGAACCGTACTTTCAGGGACATTTTCCGGATCAGCCTGTGATGCCCGGAGTCCTGATCATAGAGGCATTGGCCCAGACCGGGGCGGTCGCGATGCTTTCGCTCCCGGAGAACAAAGGAAAACTGGCCCTGTTTGGGGGGATCAAAAACGCCCGTTTCAAAAAAATGGTCGTTCCGGGTGACATTCTTACTCTCCGGTGTGATATAATACAGACTAAAGGCAGCGTCGGAACCGGTACGGCAGTTGCGACCGTTGACGGAGCTGTTGCGGCGAAGGCCGAACTAATGTTTGTATTAACGGAAGCGCAGGGTAATGAGCAGGATGATAAAGGAAGCCTTTGATAATGTTTACAACAACTTCAAGATGCATTTTTATCATGAGATCTTTAAGAAATGGCGCGGCAGAGAGCTTAGCCTGACAACGTTTGAGACCTTCTGTATGGAGATAATATATATTCTTGACCGCCCGACGGTCAGCGAATTCTCCAGGTTTGCCAGCCTTTCCTCAGCCAATGCCGCGGAAAAGATCAATAAGCTTATCAAAAAAGGCTATCTGAATAAGGTCCAGAGCGAAGAAGACCGCAGAAAATATTATCTTGAACCTACAGAGAAATATCGCAACTATTACAATATCAATAATTCATATATTGCAAAGGTCATGGATAAGGTAGAAGACCGATTCTCGAAAGATGAACTGGATGTGTTTCACAAGATCCTGACGGTAATGGTCGATGAACTGATGGATGATCCGATGTGAATAGTAAAAGCACCGCCTGACAGCGGTGCTTAAATTATTGATCGGGGTAACAGGATTCGAACCTGCGACCTCACGGCCCCCAGCCGTGCGCTCTAGCCAAACTGAGCCATACCCCGAAACGCTTGTTTATTCTATCACGCTGATGTAGAATTGTAAAGATAAAATTTTAATTCTGTGCGGAGTTGGAAATTCTTTGAAACTGCTTGGAAAATATATCAGATCATCCTTAAAAGAAACGATACTGGCACCACTGTTCAAGATGCTGGAAGCGGCGCTTGAGTTAGTCATACCCCTAATAGTTTCGATAATAATAGATGAAGGCATTCCAAGAGGAGATTCCGGATTCATAATAAAATACGGCGTTTTTATGATCGCGCTTGGCGTCGGAGGCTTTGTAAGCTCGGTTACTGCCCAGTATTTTGCCGCTAAAAGCGCAGCTGATACCGGAGCGGGTTTAAGACGCGATCTCTTTGCCCATATCAACAGGCTCTCATATAAGGAAATAGATTCCATAGGCACATCGACGCTTATAACCAGAATGACCAGCGATGTGAACCAGGTCCAGTATGCTCTGAATATGTTTCTGAGGCTTTTCCTGCGTTCTCCTTTTATCGTCATCGGAGCGGCTGTCTGCGCTTTTATTATAGGACGGAAAACGGATATCGTATTTGGAGTAACGATACCGGCGCTTTTCGCGTTCATATTTATCATTCTCATGATCACAATGCCGTTAAATGCCAAAGTCCAGCAGGTACTTGAAAAGCTGACGAGGCAGATACGGGAAAACATCAGCGGCGCCCGTGTGGTCCGGGCATTCAACAGACAGGAAGATGAAAATGCCGAGTTTACGGAAAGGTCAGGTGAACTGTTTAAAAGACAGCTGTTTTCCGGCGGCGTTTCCGGCCTTTTGAATCCGTTATCATACGCGGCGATCAACGCAGCCATAGTGCTTATTATCTATATCGGCGGCGGTGAGGTCGATGAAGGGGCAGTTTCACGCGGCACGGTCGTGGCGCTGGTCAACTATATGTCACAGATACTTGTGGAGCTTATAAAGCTTGCAAATCTGATCATACTGGAGTCCAAAGGGCTTGCAAGTCTTAAAAGAGTAAGCGAGCTGTTCGGAATAGAAAACTCCATGAAAGACGGGAAAGCTGAGTTTTCTGCAGCCGTTTCCGATCCTTCCGGAAATGACGACGCCAGTCCGGCCTGGGATATATCTTTGGAACATGTTTCTTTCAGATACAGTAAGGATGCCGATCCGGCGGTGGACGACGTATCCATAAGGATCAGGCGCGGACAGACAGCCGGAATAATCGGAGGCACCGGTTCGGGAAAATCCACGCTTGCCGCTCTGATACTGCGTCTTTACGATGCCGATTCCGGAGCCGTACTCGTAAATGGACGGGAAATAAAAGATTATACAAAAGAATCGCTTATTAATAATTCTGCCTTCGTTCCCCAGAAAGCCTCCCTGTTTTCCGGCACATTGAAGGATAATCTGCAGATCGGAGATAAAACAGCCGGTGAGACCGAGATGTATGAAGCACTCAGAACGGCTCAGGCCGAGGCCTTTGTAAATGAAAAAGGTAAAGGCCTTGATATGGAGATAGAAGAGGGCGGAGCCAATCTGTCCGGCGGACAGAAGCAGAGACTGACGATCGCAAGGGCGCTGGTGAAAAAAGCCGGGCTGCTTATCATGGACGACAGTTCTTCTGCACTTGATTATGCTACTGATGCTGCGTTAAGGTCATCCATAAAAAAGAATGGCCGGGGCCGCACCACGATCATCATTTCACAGCGTATAGCGACCGTGCGGGACGCAGATGTGATAATCGTCATGGATGAAGGAAAAGTCGTCGGTACGGGGAACCATAATGAGCTGGTAAAGACCTGCCCTGTTTATCAGGAGATCTGCGCAACACAGCTCGGAGAGGAGGCTGCCGATGCGTAAGTTGTCTGCCGGTAAAAAAACAGATGTTCGGCTTAATGATAACACTGAACAGGCGGCCGGTTCAGTTCTGAAACGACTTGTTGATTACCTGAGACCTCAGCTCGGGCTGATCATTTCATCGGTCATCATGTCTGCCGCAATAACTGTCTTTCAGTTATATATCCCGGTCCTGATCGGGCAGGCGGTAGATGAGATCGTCGGGCCTGGAGCAGTCGGATTTGACGCCATAGGCAGCATAGCCCTTCGCATGGCGGTATTTATTGCGGCCGCTGCCATCTGCCAGTGGCTGGTGAATCTTATAAACAATGCGATCTCAGTGGGAACTGCCAGAAGGATGCGGCTCGAAGTATTTGCGCATATAGAGAAGCTGCCGATCTCATATCTTGATTCACACCCGCACGGAGATCTGCTTTCAAGAGCCGTAGTCGATATAGAGCAGATATCCGATGGGCTGCTCATGGGATTTACGCAGTTATTTACCGGTGTGCTGACTATATTCATTACGCTCGTGATCATGTTTTCCATAGATCCTGTTATAGCTGCCGTAGTCGTAGTATTGACACCGCTTTCGTTCCTGATAGCGAGATTCGTTGCGAAAAATTCGCGCGCCATGTTCTCTAAACAATCCGTTTCCCGCGGGCAGCTTACAGCATATTCAGATGAAATGCTGGAGAATATAAAGCTTGTAAACGCATTCGGATACGGTGCCGAGGCTGAAAAGAAATTCAATACGATCAACGATGAACTTAAAGAGTACAGCCTGAAAGCAACCTTCTTTTCATCGCTTGTAAATCCTTCGACGCGTCTGATCAACGCCATGATCTATGCCTGTGTTGCGATATTCGGCGCTTTAAGTGCCGTCGGCGGAGCCATGAGCGTTGGTACGCTTGTCACATTTTTGAGTTATACGACGCAGTATTCAAAACCGTTTAACGAGATCACTTCGGTTATCGCGGAATTCCAGAATGCTCTTGCAAGTGCCAAGAGAGTATTCGAGCTTCTGGATGAAAAGATCATTACAGAAGATGCGTTAATTGATGATCTGGGCGGGGACTGTAAGAGCATCAAAATGGAAAACATTGATTTTTCTTATGTACCCGGGAAGAAGATCATAAAGGATTTCGATCTTTCCCTTCCCGCTGGCTGCAAGGCTGCCATAGTCGGCCCTACCGGATGCGGGAAAACTACGCTGATCAATCTGCTGATGAGGTTTTACGATCCGGATTCCGGACGTATCCTGCTTGATGATACTGATATTTCAATTGTTACAAGGACCGGAGTCCGAAGTCAGTTCGCCATGGTGCTTCAGGATACCTGGCTTAAGACGGATACCGTAAGAAATAATATTGCCTATGGAAAGCCTGATGCGTCGATCGAAGAGATCATCAGCGCGGCGAAAGAAGCGGCGGCAGATTCATTTATAAGACGTCTTCCGCAGGGCTATGATACATTGATAGAAGAGGGCGGTAATCTGTCTGCCGGTGAAAAACAGCTGCTTTGCATAGCGCGGGTCATGCTTTCAAGGCCGCCGATGGTCATTCTGGATGAGGCCACATCTTCCATAGACTCCATGACCGAGATGCGTATAACCCGCGATTTTGACAAGATAATGAAAGGCAGGACCAGTATCGTCGTTGCGCATCGCCTGTCCACCATAAAGGGAGCAGATATCATTATCGCTATGAAGGATGGGCAGATAGTTGAAAGCGGTACGCATGAAGAACTCCTGAAAAAGGGCGGATTTTACAGCGGTATATATAACAGCCAATTCAGAAGAGCTTAAAAAGAGGAGGCTGTCGTACTAAGCGTATAATGATGCATAGAACTGTATATTCCTGAAAGAGACATTGCGGGTCCCGGTACTTCGCGATCGCAGGCGAAGCGATGCGGGAGCGTTAGTACCGCTGGGGAACCCGCACTAAGCGGAAGCGGTCTCTTGAAGGAATATACAGGATATGCATTA
>CADBMM010000058.1 GCA_902795795.1 uncultured Lachnospiraceae bacterium
CGTCCCTGTGCAGGTGATGCGGCGTCTGCGATGGGCGTGTACGCTTTTCTGCCGTCCGGCGTTGCCCAGGCATGCGCTCCCTGAGAGATATGATCAGCGCCGCTGATCAGTCCGGAACGGTAATGTTTCCAGCGGATAGCATGGGTATGTGCGATAACTTCGGAATACATATCGCAGCACCATGCAAACTCACTGTCCGCATAAGGATCTCCGTTTCCGAAATGAGGCACTTCATTCAGGATCTGCTGTCTCAGCGGTTCGTAGCCTTCCCAGTTATTGATATAAGCATCATACAGCTCTCTCGTCGTGCACAGCTTTTTGTCAAAACACATATATTTTATGGTAGAAAGCGAATCCGCAATAGTTGCCATGCCGGTCACTGCGCCGCCGTTTTCATTGTAACGGGCTCCGCCGCGGCAGACATCCATACCCTTTGCCAGACAGTCATCCATGGCAATGGACACCGTCGGGTGCGGGCAGAAATAGGCTGCCAGGAAATCGGAGTAATTCTGTACGGATATGAACATGTCATGAATATATGTGAACAGTTTTCGAAATGCCTCTCTTACCTCTTCGATGGAGTTCATTTCGTAAAGAAAGCCTGTATGCATTTTGCACTGATAACCGTTCAGCGGGTTTTTACCGTCGTTGAGCGCCATGGTCAGCACTGATGACGCATGAACGCCCGAATGATTCGGATGAGTGCCTCCACATGCGGGATAGTCACACCCAGAGCCAACCGGCTCCTGACATCCCACCATGCTGTAGTCCCTGGCATCTTCCAGGCTCATTTCAAGCGTCATCAGGCTTTTTATAATAGCCTCGTCATTCTGGAACAACGGCAGTCCGCCTGCAATGGTCGATGTGGTCAACGCCAGCCGCCACAGTTTATCCGGCGTTTTGGGCGTGATGCGCAGCGAGATCGTCGGATCATGTAGTTTAAGACGCGCAATGGTCTCCAGCACCATATAAGATACCGGATTGCTGGCATCCTCGCCGGTGAGCGGATCACATCCGCCGACCGTGGTCTGCTGCCAGGTGTTTCCGATGCCTACGGCCTGTGCCGTAGTACTGGTGCTGGGCACGAAATTCATCTTGCTCTTCAGGAAAAATTCATCCGTGATCTCCTGGGCTTCCTCCAATGTCAGCTTTCCGGCATCAAGGTCCTTTTTCAGGAAGGGCCACATATACTGGTCAAATCTTCCCATCGCCAGGCCCGGAATATATGCCTCCGCCCGCACAAGAAGCAGATAAATGATAACTGCCTGGCAGGCCTCCAGATACCCGCGCGCAGGATTTTCCGCAATATGCGCCAGGGATTCGCTCATTTTCAGCAGTTCCTGTCTGCGTTCCTCCGTCGCTGTCTCTGCTTTCTCACGGCAGAGCTCACTGTACCTCCGGCACAGGACGCTGCCGGCATCTGCAGCGATCCAGGCAGCCCGGTAAAAGATATACTTCTGCACATCTTCACCCATCAGGCAGCCTTCGTGTTCATCTATCCACTTACTGCAGATCTCTTTTATTTTTCCATATCCCTCGTTCAGGATCCTTTCAAACCGTGGCACCAGATGGCCGTACGGCAAAAGACCCATTGGCACGCCGCCTTCACGGTAGTTGGTAGTGCAGGTATTGTAAAGTTCTTCATAACAAGCCGGCTGCCAGGCACGTCCTGTAGCGCCGATGGTTCTGCCCGCATCCCAGAATTCGTTGATCGATTCAAGCTTTTCAACATCATCAGGCGATATCGTCAGGTGGAGCAGGTTTTCCGGACCACTGTGATAAAGTCCGTCCTCTCCCATTTTCCAGACACCATTTTTCACCGCCTCAAGGATCCACCTGTGATGGCCGCCCCATTCAGGATAACAGCCGTTCCCGCAGAAAGTCGTCGCGCGGTTGCCGACGATCCGTTCGTCATCCTCCACCAGGAGAGTCATTTTTTCACAGACTTCGTGGGCAGTTGTAGCCCGCAGGATGTCCGGAACCACAGCCGGATTCTTCCTGTACAGTTCAGTAACGATCATCGCACGCTCGGCATCGGTCCGGATCGTGACATCACGGTAGCGCTTGTTCATCCTTTCTATCCGTTCTGAGACAGGGTAAAAATCATATAAAGTACTCATGTTTCGTTCCTCCGATAAGCGCTGTTATGCAAGATCATTGCAAACCGCGAACAATTATATGGTCATCTCTGTCCGCCTGATAAGGTCGTCCTGAGCCTCTTTGTAAACTTCGACAAAATATGCCGAGAAACCGGCAATGCGCACTACCAGATCCTTATAGTCATCCGGCGTTTCCTGTGCTTTTTTTAATGTATCCGCAGAAATAATATTCAACTGCAGTTCCATACCACCCTGTTTGAAATAGGTTTCCATGACGGCACGCAGTTTTTTATCTCCTTCAGCCCCCTGCAATGCAGTAGGATGAAATTTCATATTGCAAAGCGTTCCGTTTGCGAAATTGCTCTGATCAAATTTCAAAATAGAATTGATCGTTGCAAACGGCCCGTTCTTGTCCATGCCCTGGACCGGTGAGATACCGTCCGAAAGAGGTTCACCCGCTCTTCTTCCGTCGGGAGTCGCGCACACCATGCCGCCCAGAACGACATTCAGTGTCACAGGCCAGCAGCCGGCAGACCAGGAACAGTTTCTTACGCTCCGCCCTCTGCCGATTCCTTCAGAATACGTATCTGCCACGAACTTCAGGTACTTATCGGCTTCCGGATCGTTATTTCCGAAATGGCTGCATCTTCCGAGAATATACTGATGCAATTCTTCATAGCCTTTCCAGTCGGCCATAAGCGCATCATAAAGCTCTCTGGTCGTCGCGATCTTATCCCGGAAGCACACCTGGTCGATAATATTCAGACTGTCCGCCACGTTTCCGTGACCAATGCTGGAGTTTCCCGCTCCGTTATATTTCGCGCCTCCCCACATAACATCCAGTCCGCTTTCCATACATCCGGTCATCGTCGCTGAAAGCAGAGGTAATGGAGTTCTTTCTGCATAGATCTGCTCGTAACAGCTTACCATGGTGACCTGCCATTTTGTATAATAGTCCACCTGGGTCTTGTATGCTTTCAGGACTTCGTCCATGCTCTTCATTTCATAAAGATAACCGGTCTTAGGGCCCGTAGCCTTTGGTTCAGGAGCTCCGGGGAGCCGGAACGGATTCGTACCGTTGTTGATCGCGCACCATAGTGCCGCCGGCAGAATAGTATAGGAATTGTTTCCGTCTCCGCCGGAATCAGCAAAATCGCTGCCGCAGACGCAAGGCTCCACACATCCGATCAGGCAGTAGTTTCTTGCCTCCTCGATCGGAATGCCGCGGCGCATGATACTCTTCTCTGCAACATCATCATATTCAAAGCACGGAACTCCGCCTACCTGCTTGTTAGTCTCGATTCCCGCTTCCCAAAGTTCGTCAGGCGTTCCTTCATGAATACGCAAGGCCAGCGGCGGATTGTGCAGCTTCAGGCGCGCAGAAGACTGAAGGACCATATAAGTGGCGATATTCGTTGCATCGCTGCCGTCACTGTTTACGCCTCCAAGGGTGATCAGCTGACCTGAAGTATATCCCGGACTTGTTTTTGTGGCTCTTGCAGACCAGATACGGTTTACTTCGGCGACCTTGAGCATGAACATATCCGTCAGCTCCTGAGCCTCCTCTAAAGTAATCCTTCCTTCTTTCAGATCCCTTTCGGCATATTTTCCAACATACTGATCCAGTCTTCCATAGCTGATACCATGGAGCTGCCCGTCAAGGATCATGCCCATCTGATAGAGGAAACATGCCTGAAGAGCTTCATAATATGTACGGCAGGGCTTTTCTATGATCACATTCAAACTGTCCGCCATAGAATAAAGCTCGGCCTTCCTTTTTTCATCTGTGGCAAGCTTGGCAAGACGCAGACATTCCTTTGCAGATCTTTTTGTATAAATGATCATGCCTTCAGTAACCATTTCTACCGCACGGTAGAACTGATACTTTCGTGCATCATCACCCCGGACTCCGTTTTCAAGAAGCGCGGCTTTTTTTACCCGTGCTTCTTCCAGTACCGGTCCGAGTCCTTTATCCACTACCGTCCAGAAGTTTCCGCAAAAATGACCGATCGGGTTCTGACAGTTTTCATGATCGCGGAAATTCAGGACTCCGTTCCCCAGAACATCCCTGTAATACTCGTCCGGATATATGGCGTCGATCGCTGCGCTCATGCAGTTCTTTACCCAGAATTCTCCGGTTTCCTTAACGTACTTTTTATCCTCTTCATCAATATCATAAGGATCGACCGTACGGTTACCAAGTTCATCGATCTCATTCAGAAACCAGGCAAAAGAGTTTTCAGGGCTTAACAGACTCGACCGGAACTCTACGCCTGCGAACCCGACGATCCGTTCGTGGTCGCGGACCGGTACAGGCATCTTTTCAAACAGGTTCCTTAAGTTGCCGGCCCTCTTCATGATTCCCGACAGCTGCGGATTGTTCTGATAAAACTCTGTTACGAGTTTATAACGGTTAATATCGATCTTCGGTCTGGTATTACGGTATAAATCGCGTATATACCTCACCCGGTCCGAAACCGGTGCATTCTGATACATTACACTTTCCTATCCTTTCTATTGAAATTATGCCAAGATCCCTGCATAAAAATCATTGCGATCCTGCCCCTGAAACAGATGATCAGGCGCCGCCGTAAATGACTGTTGGCAGGAATGTACAGATCTGCGGGAAGAACAGCATAATGACAGTAACTATCATTGTCGATATGACAAACGGCCACACGCCGCGGAACAGCCGCGAAAGCGTAGCTTCATTATCTATAACCGATCCTTTGACAAGGAATACACCGTTTCCTACAGGCGGCGTGATACCTCCGATACAGATCAGGTTTGAAATAATAACGCCGAACCAGATAGCGTTGTATCCGAGAAGGTCAACAACGATCGGGAAGAAGATCGGCATTGTAACAAGCGTCATTGAAAGCAGGTCCGTCACCATTCCCATGAAGAAATAAATGATGAAGATGACAAGCATTATGCACCATGCAGGAATGGAAAGGCCGGATACGAAATTTCCGAGCACTACGGGGATGCGCGATACGGTAAACATACGTCCGAAAACATTTGCACAGGCCAGCAGCACGAATACCATTGCCTGAAGTCTGACGCCTGCCATCATGGATTCCATGAACTTCTTAAAATTCAGTTTTTTGGTCACTACCGTTACGATCAGCATACCGAATGCGCCAACGGCACCGGCTTCGGTTGCGGTAAAGAAGCCAGCGAACATTCCGCCCATGGAAATAATAAATACAATGAATATCTCTATAAGTCCGCCGTGAACGATGCTGTGCCATCTCTCCTTCCAGTTGGCCTTCGGAATGGTCGTCGACCAGTCCGGATGGAGCTTACAGGCGATCGCAATGGCGATAATATTGGCAACGCAAAGGATGATTCCCGGGAAAATACCAGCTACGAACAGCTTGCCAATAGAAGTTTCTGTCGCCAGACCGTAGATAATAAAGTTTGTTGAAGGCGGGATCAGAACCGACAGACCGGCTCCTGCGGCAATACATCCGCCTGCAAGTTCCGGCATGTAATTCCTTTTTCTCATTTCAGGATACGCAATTGCGCTCATGGTCGAGATCGTAGCCGGAACAGATCCGCAGATCGCTCCGAACCCGGCACAGGCTACCTGTGTAGCCATGGCAAGGCCGCCTCTTCTGTGACCCATAAATTTATTGATACAGTTGAAAAGACTTGCGCCGATATTTGAATAGTTTGCAATAAATCCCATCAGGCCGAACATCGGTCCAACGGTCAGTGTATAAGATGAAAACGTGCTGTAAAGATCAGCTGCAATGATCTGACCGGCTACATTTGCGCCGCGGATCACGGCAACGCCAAGTGTTCCGCAAAATAACATGGCAAATGGGATCGGAACGCCGAGGCACATTAAAATCAAAAATAGAATCAAAAATAAAACGCCAATTGCAATAGGACTCATCTTTATCCCTTTCCGTATTTAGAGTAATTATACATTTTTGGTCTCTTCTTCCGTGAAGCCAGTCCGGAGTCTGAAGTTGATTTCTTCGCCTGTTTTAGCGGCGTATCCGTAAACTATAGCTTTGCAGATAATACAGATCGTCAATATAATAAAGCCGACTGCCAGGATCGTCTTGAAAATAAAGATCGGCATGTGAAGATCGGTCGAAATATCAGCTTTTGAAAAAGCTGCCGAAGCCTGTCCGACAAGCAGCCAGGATACATAGATGAACGCCACGGAACAGAAGATATAAACAAAAAATGTAATTATCTGTGACGCCTTTTTACCGATAGTCTCAAGTATAAGGGTCATACGGATGTTCCCGCCGAACCACTCGTTCTGCGAAAGCGCGATCGCTGCCGTCGTCAGGGATGCATAGCTTACGAGCTCGGTCGAGCCGTAAATAGGCGTACCGAAGAAACGGCGCATGATAATATTCGCGATGATAATGGCCATATTAAGAAAAAGAAACACGCATGCGAATGTGGAAAGCGCGTTCCAGCATTTGTATGCGGCTGAAATAAACTTTTTCAATTCAGAGTGCCTCCTTGATGAATGAGGTTGTTTTTTGCAAAGGTACTCCGGCTCTCTGAGAACGATCCCAGAAGGTCGGAGTACCTTATTATCGACAATTATTAGTATCAGTTATTGGAAGGATCTGCATCTTCGGGGAAGCAGGCCTTATAGTCTTCCCATGTCATGAGTTTGTTGTATTTTTCTGCAAGCTCTTCAGCAAGCTCATATGTTTCTGTTCCGGGAAGTCCCTGCTCGTCGAGACTCTTAACAAGTTCTCCCATCAGGTGATCGTTAGCCGCACGGAAGTCCTCGAGCATATCGCCTTCGAGGAAGTAACGGTCTGTCTTGGCTGAGAATTCCACGACACGATCGCTAAAGAATCCGGCATCCTGATATTTTGCTGTGGTGTCTTCAAACGCAAGATCGCAGGCTTTCATGAACATCTTCTGCTGAGATTCAGGCATTTCGTTGAATCTTTCCTTGTTCATGGCGAAGAAGGACGGATTGCTGTTCAGCGGTGTGACCAGTGCGTAGTATCCTACATCCTCAAGGTTCTGGTATGCGCATGCGCCGTAGTTTGTGTAAAGACCTTCGATCAGTCCTGAACGAAGAGCTTCGTAAACTTCAGAGATATCCATCGTTACAGGTGTTGCGCCGTAGTCTTCGATCATGCTGGCGTTGATAGCGCCTGCACGGATCTGCTTGCCCTTCAGATCATCCATTGATGTGATCGGGAATGTCGTAAAGATGCAGTAAGGGCCTGAGCCTACGCCCATCAGGAATACGATATCCTTCAGCTCATCAGCACCGGATGTACGTCCCCATTCATGATAAACACGGGTCGCGACCTCTGCGCTGTTATATACGATACCCGGATATGAGAAGATCGCAGAAAGCGGGAATCTTGCGGGAGTATAATCCGGCTGAACAACGCCGATATCACATGTTCCGTTAATGATTCCGTCAAAAATGTCCGCGCCCTTAAGAAGGGTATTGTTTGCATATGTTTCAATTGTAATGTACCCCGGCATAAGCTCGTCAAGGTGATTCTGCAGGCTGACGATATTTGCCTGCATCGGGTTTGTCTCCGTCAGATATGTAGCGAAGATAAGATCCATCTTTACCCAGTCGTCCTGAGGCTCGATGATCTCATCATCTACTGCTGAAGAAGATTCTGTTGTTGTGGCGTCTTCATCTGCCCATGCAGAGTATCCCGCCGTTGATGATACGATTGCGAAGCCCATTGCAGCCGCGAGAGCGAGGCTGACGATTTTTTTGATTTTCATTCTTGGTTTCCTCCTTAAAAGAAATGACTTCCAGCAACAATTTTATTATATTCCGACTATTGTCAGATTATATTTGCATTTGCCGCAAATCTCATTGCAAAAAATGCACAGATTCATTTCACCGCGTATCTTGCAAGCAGTATTGTTTCAGAATAAAATAAAGATAATAATCCCGATTATTTGAAAGGAGATCTGCATGTATCAATTCAGGCCAGTCACAGAACGCATCAGGTATATGCGTGAACTGATCCGGGACCGTGTAGTCCGCTATGACGCGGAGCGCGGGCGGATCCTGACAGAAAGCTACCGGGAAAACGAAAATGTGATCCCGATCATAAAACGTCCGCTTGGTTTTAAGGCCATCTGCGAACAGATGACGATCCTTGTGGAAGACTTCGAACTGATCGTAGGCAATAAAGGTCCGAATTACTTCAGCAGCCCAGCCTATCCCGAATGGGGTTCCACCGACTGGGTCATCGCTGACATAGCGTCCGGAAGATGGACGCTTAAGGAAGACGGTCTGTATCATAATCCGCCCGAGGAAGGCATCAAATATGTAATGAGCAAGGAAGATTATGAGTACATGAGTTCCGTCATGCCCTACTGGAAGGACCGCAAGATAGGCACCATGGCCGATGCCTGGCAGCCGGAAGGTTTCGACGAGCTCCAGCGCCTTAATGTTTCCAGCTATGTCAAAGGCGGGATGAGCCTTATCGGGCTGCCTGCCGGTCATCTGATCGCCAATTATCCGAAGGTCATCAACACAGGCTACGCTGCCATCAAAGCGGAAGCGCAGAACTGGATCGACGAGCACCGCGGCAATCTCATGGGCGAAGATGTAAACAAATATATGTTCTACAAATCCATCGTCATCACCTGCGATGCCGCTATCACACTTGTAAAACGGTATTCACAGGAATGCGCCCGTCAGGCGTTGGTTTGTGCTGATCCGAAACGAAAAGCCGAGCTTGAAAAAATGGCTGACGGCCTTTCATGGATCAGCGAAAATCCTGCCCGCACCTTCTGGGAAGCTCTTCAGGCGACTATGATGTACCAGGTCATGATCCACATGTACGATAAGATCCCCGGACCTGCATTAGGAAGGCTGGATCAGTACACCTGGCCCTTCCTGAAAAAGGAACTGGAAGAAGGCACGATCACCATGGACGAGGCTCAGGAACTGATCGACGCCTTTTACCTGAAAGCCAACTGCTTCTATGGCGCCGGCCCGGCCAAACTGGTAAGCACGACTGGTATAGGCAATACTTATCAGAATACTACGATCGGCGGCATCGATCCCAAAACAGGCGAAGATGCCAGCAATCCCGTTACTTATATGATCTTCGAAACCGTCGGAAGGCTTCAGCTGCATGATCCCACGCTTATTTTCCGTACCCACAAAGGTACGCCGGATGAGCTCTGGAACTGCGCCATTGCAACGACCAAACTGGTCGGCGGCCTGCCTCTGTATTATAACGACGAAGTAGTCATCCCCTGTATGATGAAGGAAGTCGGGTACGAGCTGGAGGATGCCAGAGACTACGGCTGCATCGGCTGCCAGGAGATCGTCGGCTGCGGCAATGACTATCCTGCCCCGAACGGGATGCATCCGC
>CADBMM010000059.1 GCA_902795795.1 uncultured Lachnospiraceae bacterium
CCGGATCTTCTCGTGACAACGGTCGGTTCGATCACCAGCATCGAAATGGCCGAAGAGATCCTGGCCAACGGCTGGGCAGACTTTGTCGCTATGGGTCGTGCACTGATGGCCGATCCCGATATGCCGAACAAATATGCTCATAACCTTCCCGAAGAACATCGTCCCTGCCTGAGGTGCGACACCTGTACAAAGCATCTTTTCATACCGAAACCGATCTGGTGCGCGGTCAATCCAATGTCGACCATGGTGACAGAACTGCGGGACGGCGTGATCCCGAAAGCACCTGTAAAGAAAAGAGTTGCTGTCATCGGTGCCGGCCCGGGCGGCGTTCAGGCCATGATGACACTTGCGGACCGCGGCCATGACGTTACGCTTTATGAGGCAAGCGACGTGGTGGGCGGCAACGTTATTGAAGCAGCCCGTCCGCCCATGAAGATCGACTGTACGGATTATCTGAAATGGCTGCGATATCAGGTCAGCAAATACGAAAAAGCCGGTGTACGGGTACTGATGAATACCAAAGCGACCAAGGAGATCCTGGATCGTGAAGAATATGACGCCGTGATAATTGCCATCGGTGCCGATCCGCGCTATCCGAATGTGCCCGGTGCCGATAAATATTCCGTTATCTGGGCACCGAAGGGAGAAGAACATCCGGAGAACGTGGGGCAGAAAGTCGTGATCATCGGCGCCGGCTCTGTTGGCGTCGAAGCCGCCATCGATCTCAAAGAACTTGGCCGTGATGTCACCATCATAGAAATGTGTGATGAAAAAACGAATTATGACCGCATGCATGCGAATGCAGGGCCAAGCGCAAAGGAACTGATCTCTATCGTTAAAGAGAAGGAGATCCCGATCTATTACGAGAATCTTCTGGCAGAGATCGGCGATGGTTACATCCTCTGCACGAATACGGTCACAAAGGAAACGAAGCGCTATGAGTGCGATACCGTTCTTTCAGCTATGGGCATGATCCCCAGAGTGAACGAAGCGGATTCGCTGCGCCGCAGCGCACCCGAGACCGAAGTCTTTGTAATTGGTGACGCGAAGGAGGCCGGAACCATTTCCAATGCGGTAAACCAGGCGTTCCAGGCAGCTTTGCATATCTGAACTTTTCATAAAATGTTGAGGCGGCGGGAAATACCTTACGAAGAGTTAAGGAAAGCGTTGATAGAACAGAATGTATGTCTGTAGTGAATAAGTTTACACGTGAAAAGATATTTGCATAAAAGGTAGGCCTCAGTTTGATATGTACCCTCTTTACTGGACAACCAGTAAGGAGGGTACATATCAGTTGAAGTCTGCCTTTTATTTTGATAAATAGCAGATCTCCTGCACAAAATGGCAAAGCAGGGCTCCGCCGGGGACAGGTTTTTAATTACGATCCCCTCTTGATTAATATTCCAGTTATGAATTATAATAATATTAGGCAGGGCTAATTCACCTGTGATTTTATTTTTATACAGATAATTAGCCCGGGCTATCTGTAAAATTGTACTAAAAAAACAATTACGCATAGGAAAACTCTTACATATAAGCTTCAAGACTGGAGGACAAGGGAATGACAACACGTGGAAAAATCGCTCTTTTTATCGGAGGAACATTATTCGGAAGCGTTGGAATCAAACTGCTTTCGAGCAGGGACGCGAAGAAGGCATATACGCATGTGACTGCGGCAGCACTGCGCTGCAAGGATGAGGTAATGCGCAACGTGGAAGTGATGCAGGAGAACTGCTCGGATATTCTGGCAGATGCTAAGGAGATCAATGCGAAAAGAGAAGCTGCAGCCGAAGCAGAAGTAATTGATGATGCGGCAGAGGAAGAGGTCATCGGCGGAGCGGAAGCATGAGATTTAAGATCCTGCATGAAAATACGGGACGGATGCGGCTGCAGGCTGATGCGCGTTCGATGACGATCGCCCAGGCGGATCTGCTGGAGGCCTGGCTTCTGGCACAGTCCGGCGTTGATTATGTGCAGGTGCATGAACGCACCTGCGGAGTGATCGTCTGTTATCATGGCGAGCGAAAAGCCGTGTGCTCGGCACTGGCCGCATTTTCCTACAGCAAGGCGGAGGCGACTCTCCCGCCTGTGGCGCACAGCAGCCGGGCGATGAACCGCGAATATAAGGAAAAGCTTGTGTTCCTTATATTGCGCCACTATGCGAAACGGCTTTTTCTGCCGTTTCCGATACGCGCTGCGCTCAATATTCTGTACTCTATCCCGCGGATCTACCGCGCGATAAAGACGCTGGCTCAGGGAAAGCTTACAGTTGATGTTCTGGATGGAGTTGCCATTGGAGTCTCCCTTCTTACCGGTGACTTTTCCACGGCCGGATCTGTACGCTTTTTGCTGAAGCTTGGCGAGACAATGGAAGAGTGGACCCACAAGCGGTCTGTTGACGACCTGGCAAAAAGGATGGCGCTGCAGGTGGATCAGGTCTGGCTCCTGAAGGAAGACGGTACGCAGGTTTCCGTACCGCTGCAGCAGATCCGACCCGGTGACAGGATCATGGTGCATACGGGTAATGTTATCCCGGTCGACGGTATTCTGGACCAGGAGGATGTCCTTCTGAACCAGGCTTCGCTTACCGGCGAAAGCGTTCCGGTCGCGAAACGTCTGGGAGCGGCTGTATATGCCGGGTCGGTCGTCGAAGAGGGAAACTGCGTTCTGCGCGTGACCGGGTCGGCCGGCGAGAGCCGTTACGACCGGATCGTGCAGATGATAGAAGATTCCGAGCGGCTTAAATCAGGTGTGGAGAACAGGGCCGTGAACCTGGCGGACAAGCTGGTACCGTGGTGCCTGGGAGAAAGCCTGCTTACCTGGATATTGACCGGCAATACAACACGGGCAATTTCCGTATTGATGGTGGATTTCTCCTGTGCGCTGAAGCTCTCGATGCCGATCAGCGTTCTATCGGCAATGCGTGAAGCCGGCAAGCATAAGATAACCGTAAAGGGCGGCAAGTATCTGGAAAAGATCAGTCAGGCAGATACCGTGATCTTCGATAAGACCGGTACACTGACCAGAGCGTGCCCGACCGTTTGCGAAGTCAGGGCTTTCCATGGAGAGGATCCGGACGAAATGCTGCGCATCGCGGCATGCCTTGAGGAGCATTTCCCGCATTCTGTGGCGGCCGCCGTGGTACGTGAAGCGAAGATACGCGGATTGGATCACAGCGAGATGCACAGCGAGGTCGAATATGTCGTTGCACATGGTATTGCCACGAAAATCGGAAAAGCCAGAGTTGTCATCGGCAGCCGTCACTATGTTTTTGAAGATGAAAAGGTTCAGATCCTGCCGGAAGACCAGCAGGTGTTTGACTCTCTTTCCGGCAGCTGTTCCTGGCTTTATCTTGCGGTAGACGGCACGTTGTCTGCCGCTATAGGCATTCTGGATCCGCTTCGGCAGGAGGCAAAAGCTGCATTGAAAGCACTTCATGCCGCCGGGATAAAAAAGACGGTAATGTTGACAGGGGATAATTATCAGACCGCCGCTGCGGTAGCCCGGGAACTGAGTCTGGATGACTTCCGCGCCGAGGTTCTGCCGGAGGATAAGGCAGCTTATATCCGCTCGGAACATGAGGCCGGAAGGACAGTTGTAATGATAGGCGACGGAATCAATGACACTCCGGCGCTTTCTCTGGCAGATGTCGGGATCGCAGTCGGAAGCGGAGCGGTGATCGCAAGGGAAGTAGCCGATGTTACCATCGCTGCGGAGAATCTGTTTGAACTGGTCTACTTGAAAAAACTTTCAGACCTGCTCATGAACCGAATACACCGCAACTACCGGTTCGTTATGGGCTTTAACGGCACGCTGATCGTTTTAGGAGCCCTGGGAATTCTGGCTCCGTCCGTTTCCGCACTTCTGCATAACATATCCACTTTGCTGCTGACCATGGATTGCATGACGGATCTGGCAGAAGATAAAACATGAACATAAACGGCAGGCCTGGAGCCTGCCGTTTACTACATTTAGTAGTAAGCAGACTACTAAATGTAGTAAATTGAGGCTCTACCGGGGACCTGCCATTAAAGATGCTTGACAAAAAGCAAAGCGTTAGTTTATCCTAACAGGACAATATGATACATCTTCAGGGTGCGGCTTAAGGCCGATTAATAGGGAATGCAGTGGAAGTCTGCAGCAGCCCCCGCTACTGTAAGGATGAAGACCGATCCCGGCGTATACGCCGAAGGAACAGACAATGTTTCAGCTTATCATCTGTACTGAAACATTAGTGTTCCGAAGCCACTGATCGAAAGATCGGGAAGGTGGAGAGGAAAATGCATCCAAGTCAGGAGACCTGCCCCGAAGGGAAGAAAGATGGTTTTTTCGGAGGGAGAAAACGGATTTCATACTCCTTATCTGGGCGGTTGCGCTCTTTTAAGGTTGTTTTAATTTGTTATTCTGCCGCGAGGCAGATTTTTTTTTTGCTGATTTGGGAGGAAAGAAAAGAGACATGCTGCGATACATAATTATTCGCTTATTGCATACGATCCCGGTAATGTTGGGAGTAACATTTCTGACTTTTCTTCTCCTTTCATTTGCGCCCTCCGACCCCGTGACCATGAAATATCTCAACATGGGCGTTTCGGGTGATGCACAGGTCATGGAAGCGGAAAGAGAGGAACTCGGGCTGAACGACCCGCTGCTTGTCCGGTATGGCCGATGGCTCAAAAATGCCCTGAAAGGTGATTTCGGAGAGTCGGTCTCCCACAATCACTCAGTCAGGGAGGAAATGCTGAAGCGTCTGCCGAGGACGGTCCTGCTTGCGGTCTGGTCACTGATCATCACGATAGTATTCGCTATACCGTTAGGTATCCTGTCAGCTGTTTACAAAAACAGGTTCGCGGATTATTTCATTCGATTTCTTTCCTTCGTAGGCGTATCCATGCCCAGTTTCTGGCTGGGAATGCTGCTGATCTACGCATTCTCCATAAAACTCGGCATGCTGCCCTCTATCAGCGGAAATAATGCGATCGGGCTGATCATGCCGGCGATCACGCTGGCTGTGTGGATGACGGCAACTTATATCCGCCGCCTTCGCGCAAATATTCTTGAGGAGATCAATAAGGATTATGTGATCGGTCTTTTATCAAAAGGGATCCCGCAGTGGAAGGTGAATCTTAAGCATGTTCTGCCGAACGCCCTTCTTTCGATCATCACAATGTTCGGAATGTCGATCGGCAGCATTCTTGGCGGCGCGACGATCGTAGAAACGGTCTTCAGCTACCAGGGAGTGGGCAAAATGGCTGCGGAGGCAGTCACTGCCCGCGATTACAACCTGATGCAGGCCTATGTGGTCTGGATGGCACTGATCTTTGTACTTGTAAACCTGGTCGTTGATATCCTTTACCGGTATCTGGATCCCAGGATCCGTTTGGGAGAAAACTGAGTATGCATTATATAAAAATTGCCCTGCATGACAGAAAATTTATGATCATATTCTCAGTGATGATCCTCTTTGTCATCGTCACGGTCTTCGCCGGAGTCTTCGCTCCGCACGATCCGATCGCGCAGAACTATGATGCGATCCTTCAGGCCCCGAATAAGGAGTATCCATTCGGGACAGATCAGGTCGGAAGATGCATCCTGTCCAGGATCCTGTACGGGGGGAAAAGCTCGCTTCTGATCGCGATCGTCGTGACAATGCTTATGGCGGTCATCGGAATGACCATCGGACTGATCTCGGGCTATGTCGGCGGACTGACCGATACAATACTGATGCGCATTACGGATATGATCCTTGCATTTCCGCATATCGTATTTGTAATAGCAGTCGTCAGTGTTCTCGGTACGGGTACGGTCAATCTGATCATCGCGATGACGTTGATCAGCTGGACGATGTATGCACGCGTTACCCGTTCAATGGTCCTGACGATCCGTAAGGAGGATTATGTGGAGCAGGCGCGGCTCAGCGGCGCAGGCAGACCCGCGATCATGTTCAGGTATATCATGCCGAACGTTATCCCGTATCTGATCGTACTGATCACACAGGATATCGGAAGCAATCTTCTTACACTGGCCAGCCTGTCATTGCTGGGACTCGGATCACAGCCGCCTGTGCCGGAGTGGGGATTCATGCTGAGCGAAGGAAAGCGGTATATGCAGACTTCGCCATGGATGATCGTATTTCCCGGTATGGTAATTCTGATCTGTGTCATTATTTTCAACCTCATGGGAGACAGCCTCCGGGATATCCTGGACCCCAGAGGTATTACCAGAAAAGAAAACTGGGTGCGCAGGAAAAAAGCAAAAAAATAGCAGAAAGAGAGGAAATGCAATTAATGAAAAAATGGAAATGGTTTAGTTTTGTCCTTGCAGGAGTCATGGCTTTGTCTATGGCATCTTCTTTGGATGTTGCTGCAGAAGATGAAAAGCATTTGAACTTCGGCATTTACTGGTTCGGAGATGATCTGGATCCTGGCAACGGCTGGAATGGCTGGACTCTGACAAGAGCTGCTGTCGGTGAGACACTGATCACGGTCAACGAGGATCTTGAATTTGTAGGCCAGATAGCAGATGAGTGGACTACGGATGACGACCAGGTCACCTGGAGATTTCATATCCGTGAAGGCGTGACCTTCCAGAACGGAAATGTCTGCGATGCGGAAGCGGTCGTTTCATCCATTAAGCGTTCTCTTGAAGTTAATGAAAGAGGACAGACGAACTTAAAGCTTAAGAGTGTTGAGGCAGACGGTGAATGGGTAGTATTTACCACAGAAGAACCCTATGGCGCATTTCTTGCGAACCTTACGGAGCCGCTGTTCATTATCGTAGACACATCGGCCGATACAAGCACTTTCGGTGAAATGCCGATCTGTACAGGTGCATACATGGTCACTTCTTTTGAACCCGACGTTTCCTTCGATGCGGTCGCATATGACGGATACTGGGGAGGAAAACCGGGCCTTGACAGCATCACATGTTACAATCTTCCTGATGACAACTCACGTGCGATGGCGCTTCAGTCCACAGAGCTGGATATGATGCAGCGTGTAGCCGGAACAGATCTTGCTTTATTTGAAGGAAACAGCGAGTACGAAGTCCAGATGGCTACCGGCACACGTGTCAGATTCCTTTTCATGAATACAATGGCTGAACCGTTCAATGACGAGAATATCAGACACGCTTTCAATGCTGCGATAAACTACGACGCGATCGCTGCTGTAGTAGGTGGAGGCGTTACAGGCGTAGGAAGTCCGTTCCCGCCGAGCGCATCCTTCTTTGACGATCTTGACCGCGAAACCTATGATCCCGCAGCAGCAGCCGATTATCTGGATAAAGCCGGATATACCGATACAGACGGAGATGGCTACGTAGATAAAGACGGAGAGAAACTGACGATCTATATTCTGATGAGCTCAGGCGGAAGCTCAGGAGATGACACCACTCTTGCAGAGCTGGTACAGTCACAGGCAAAGGAAAGCGGAATCGATGTCCAGATCCAGAATACTGAGAATGTTTCCGATACGCGTAATGCCGGAGATTTCCAGCTTGTATTTGCAAACTGGCAGACTCTTTCAACAGGCGACCCACAGTGGTTCCTGGATCAGGTATACAAGACCGACGCTACGGACAACTACGGCGGTTACAGCAATCCTGACGTAGATGCCCTGATCGATCAGCTTTCTGTTACATTTGATGTGGATGAA
>CADBMM010000060.1 GCA_902795795.1 uncultured Lachnospiraceae bacterium
GTCCGTCGTGGCCTCGCCGGCTGCAAACCGGTTTTTGTTACATGGGCTTTATCGCTCGTCCTTTCGGAGTCCTGGCGCGCCTGTAAGAGTGGCTGTTGACATCGGGAATGTACCTGGTGACTGGATATTCAGTTTTCAAAGAGCACAAACCTGAAGGGTTTGGAGAAAACTGAATCCCGGATCCCATCGGGTGAGATTTGCCTTCTCACTCACAAACGGACATTTTCGAGAGAAATAACAAGTCACCCAAAATATTTTTTTGCTTTTTTTCTGATGAAAGCAATCGAGGCAGTGACAGCCTGCTGTGTTTTTCCGTGCCGAATTCCGTAAGCGGTAGCGGATTCTCCGCCTCGAATGCAGTGAATGTAAATGTCAAGCTGTTTAACGGTGAGCATACGACGGAACTTTTCTTCTTCGAGCTTTGTCTCCATCTCGATAACGCCGAAATTGTTGTCTGCTTCCCAGACCGATTTTTCTTCATCATATGGAACATCCAGAGAGAGCGTCGATCCATACTTCCGATCCGCGGTAATCTCACGGTACAGTCTCTTTTCCTCAGCACGCAGAAACCTCATGACTTCGTGGTTGATCTCTGTGACTTCACCTGTAGCGCGGACTCTTGCCCAATAGCGCTTTATGCCATTTTCGGTAGTTGTCCAGAGGTCGTAATCGAATTCTTTTGACTTGTACATTTCATAATCTCCTTTGAATTTTGGTTTTTGGTGGAAAAACAAAATCGGGAGATTACGGGTACTTGGCGATGTAGCAAAGCCAAAAAAGCATAAAGGTCCTTTCCCAAGCGTGAGTTTGAAAAAAGACTCTCTAACGCAGTACGAAGCAAACGTGCAAAAGAAAAAGCGCCGTAGAAATCGGATAGACCTATAGACATGACTATAGTGTTGTCTAAATCCGGCTTCGTACGGCGCTTGGAAGTTTTTCAGCCCTTATGGGTCTGCTCCGCTTGCACGGTTAGAAATCGTATTGTTATTGATATTCAATTGTGTTATCTGATTACTTTTCGTCTGATATCCAGACGAAAATAGTGGTAATGCTTATATTGTATCCTGAAATATGATAAATTCAGAGGACCTTCAAACTTGCACTTGCGGCATTTGACTTCCGCATGACCTGTTCGGTCTTGATATACTCCTTCTATGCGAAACCCACAGATTGGACATTTCAGGTCTCGTTTTTCCATCCCTTCGACTTCTGACATCGAGAGTTCTATCTTGTGTAATACTTCCGGAGTAGGCGTCCCGTATCGCGGGTCATATTGAATTTTTTTGATCATATGAACCTCCAAAATGCAGATCACAGGATATATACTCTTCAATAGGATGCCACTCGAGGCGATTCAATTCTCTCAGACGGGTAACGAATGCTGAATAGGATACCCCCAAACTATTTGCCATGTTCTGAACTATCAGCTTATCGTTCTGAGCGAAAACACCACCATCATAGCATTTTAACGGTTGTCCTCTATTGTATTCCCTCAGAACTTTATCCACCAGAAATGACGGCATCAGAATGGCGGCACCGAGTCTGTTTGTTAGGGTTTCGTTAAGAGAAAACATTCTTCTCAGGTCTTCGCGTGGATACATATTTTCAGGATCAAAATCACTGTGAAAACAAGCGACAGTCTGCATGGGTATGTGTCGTTCAAGGATTTTATGAGCCGCTTCATGAGCCAATGTAAAGCGTCTGCGGCTGCTTTCGCTTACTTGTAATAAATATCGCTCGATAACAACAGTGTCCTTTGGAAAGACAACAGATTCGGTTTTGCAGCCTCTGTGGACAAGCAGAGGATCGATCCCATTTGCCAGAAAACCAATTTTGCTGCTGTCTTTTTCAGCAAATGTTTCATAGCAGATGGACAATCCGAGATAATCAGTAATAAAGCCTTCGATATCAAAACACTTAGTGTTCCATCGTCGTGTTTTCTTTGTGTAATCTCTCGATAAGCCTTCTCCGAGAGCATCAAGCTCCTGAAAAGACGATAAAGGTTTCATAAGCTCTAAAACCTCCTTCAACTGAAATCCACATACCATTTGGATCCAAGCTGGTATATGTACTTTTCCGCATGACCGATAATAATAGTGTAGCGAATTCCTTCAAATTGACCGTCCATAGACGTGCAAGAGTGAACGACACGCTTGATTTCCCATTCACGTCCGTCACGCCATATGATCTTCTTAGGTACTGCCACTCCATCCTCAAGGTGCAGGCATTCAACTCTTACATATGTTCTTTTCAATTCGTTCTCCTGGTTAGATTACAGAGATTTGATTATATGCTTGGCAACTCCCTGGACAACAAGCTGTCTCATCTTTATAGTTTTACCGGGGTATACTGCTTCATTCATGTACTCAAGAATAGCGTTATGGTATTTATCAAACCCTCCGAAACGCTTAAGAGTGTTCTGATCTTCATCATCGAGCGCAACAACAATGTCGCCAATTTTGGCAACAGATTGTTTCCTGATCACTACCAGATCTTTTTCATGGATGCCTGCGTCTTCCATAGAGTCGCCCTTAGCACGTAGAATGTAAAATTCACCGTCACCGAAAAGCGAGACCGGAAGATTGATATATTCTTCAATATACGGTTCTATGTTGACTGCTTCGCCGCAGGGAATACTTCCAACAATTGCCGCTTTGGAAAGGCGTGTATTAGATGAATTGAGTTCTTTTGTGTCTATGACTTTACCGTCATAGAACAGATCGCCCTGCTCGTTCATTTCTATCAGATAACGGTATATCGTTGTCCTGCTGACTTTAAAGTGATCTGCAATAGCTTTGAGAGAAGGAGACAGTCCTTCTATTCTTCTCCAGTTATTGACAAAATCATATATCTCTCTTTTCATTTCGGCACTCTTTGAACGCATACAGCAGCCTCCTTTGGTGTCGATCTATCTGTAACAACTGTTACGGATATTATTATACTCAAAAAATGGTAAAAAAGCAATAGGGCCAGACACATGGTGTCGGTCCTATTGCACATCTGATTTATCTATTATGTTGTGTTGTCGATTATAGGCGACATTATATCGCTTTTCAACTTCGTTGCGATAATTACCAACACATTGGTTGTTTTCCTTGTAAACGGAATTAATGGGCAAGTTCAGTTACCAGTTTTTATAGACAATGTCTTTCCATCAGACTTAACGATAATATCTCCTTGCAAATCGGTTCGGTAAGCTGTTTATTCTGTTATACCCTTTTGCCTATATCTAGTCTTTCTTCTTTCGTGTATTTCATTTTCAACCTCATATACAGTGTTCCTGCTTGTTGTTCGTATTTCTGTTTTGTCTGTATTATATTATACCACACACTGTACCGTTTGTGAATACACACTGTCCAGGTTTATTTTACCACTGCAGCTGAGGTGTTCAGTTTGGTGCGACGTATTCAATTCGACTTGAGAAGTAATCGATGGTTCCTGCTCCTTCGTTGCACATCCACCTAATGATGAACACAAGATAATAATCGTAAGAAACAGGGCTGCCAGTTTTGTCAGCTTATTTATACTCATTATTTTGACTACTTGTGTGATTTCATTTCAATCAGTCCTCATAACGTCCTTCACTGTTGTATTAATTACGATTTCTTTTCTTGACTGAAATTATAAATCTATAAATACCATCTGCACGGACGAAATATATCCATTCTATCAGAGTGTTTTTGCATCGGTCTGCTTACAGCAGATCAGCAGCTTTCTGAACCATTTCACGGTACTGTTGTTTGACAGATTCCGGTCCCTTGATTTTCACTAATCCAGCAAATCCGAAAATCCAGTTAAAGAATACAGTGCCGATAGCAACTTCCTCGATAACACGGAAATTCTGAAGATCGCCGGCATAGGTATGAACATCAGGACCGAATCTATCAACTATCGCATCCATTACACCGTTGTCGCAAATAAGCTCCACCTCAACTCGCGGAGCATTATACATACGGAAATTCGTTCGAGTATATTTACCAATGTCGAATCCGACTGGCTGTGGGGATGCAGCCTCTTCCAGGATCTCCGGCTGTTTTGCGATACGATCCACACGATGACTTCCGATACTCTGATATTTTTCAGAGTATCCGACCACATAGTAATTATCACCGTCCCAGATAAGGGAATACGGGCTAAAAATATATTTCTCACCACCGTGATGGAGTACACGTTCCTTTTTTACGTTATATTCAACCTTCTGAAAACGAATTTTCCTATGTTGGTTAATGGCATCGTTTATTGCATCAATAATGTAGTATATCTGCGGATTATTATGTTTTCCACGATCGGTAACAACAACGTTTCTTTTAAGTTCTCTGGCTTTGTTGCTGCCAGCAAGAGCTGTTAGTTTGTTGATGAGGATATCGCTTTTTCCTTCGGCAATAAATTTAGAGGAAGCTATAGCATCAATCATCATTTTTAATTCTGCTATGTCAAAGTCTCTGTCTACATATTGATATTGATTTTGTGTAGAACGACGCTCAATGACATTAAAACCTGCCTTTTGCAGAACTTCTATATCGCTTTTAATCGTAGTTCTATGAGTATCAAGACCATATTTTTTCTTCAGAATATCGCAGAGCTGAAATGTGGTAAGATAATTATCCTCATCTGTACGCTCTTTCAGAATCTGAATGAGATACAACGGTCGAAGTTTTGCGTCTATATTCATATATACAAACCTTTCTATGTTGCTGTATTGTTTTCAGGATCATCCCTTTCGATTGCTGGATTACATACTTCGAATAACTCTTCAATGGGATTAAGCGCAATAAAAATCCATTTCTTCTTATAAGCGGAATCCAAGACCTATTGCCAAACAATGGGTTACTTGAACTGAAGTAATGCACTACTGGCTATCGATCAGATTTATATTTCTGGAAGTTACCTTGCCGTATTTCAGCCGGATGTCCGGGTTCTTCCAAACAATGATGTATCCGACAGGAAATCCCTTGTAGAGAGAATCCATCAGATTACGTACCTTTGTCCCGTCCCAGACAAAAGGACGCTGGACTTCCGGGATGGTAATCTCGCCTTCCTTGATTGAACTAATTTTTTTTTCGACCGATGTTCTGTTTACAGCAAATTGTGCCATCGTCCTCCTCCTGTATCACCGCTATTTCTCAGTGAACTTATATCCGGCATCTGTCCATACGGAAAATGTCACCTTTTCTATTTGCTTGGGCAGCATATCCTGCCTTGATAAATAATCTAATACAGCGATCCATTTTGCACTTTCACGCTGGCTATTGTTTTCATTCTTCACAGTAGATCCTTCCTGAATGGAAGTCCCTGTTGATAAGTCAAACACTTTCATAATGGTTCACGACGGATCGTTAGCAGCTGCATTTATAACTTATTCGCTTTATCTGACAGTTTCAACATCTTGACTTCTGGATCTGTTACCTGTCGTACAGCCTTTATGAACGAGTCTCTTTTCTGCTGCCAAATGATATCCGATTTCTTCGTCAAACCGAACTCGGTTACAACCTTGTCGTACAGCTGATTCAGTTTATCCTGCAGCTCCAGCTCTCGTCCATCAAGTTTTATCGCGATAGATTGATTATTAACTACACCGGTCATTTTTTCGAAGCCAAATCCAGGTAACAAAATCGATGTGACTGCACTTCTTAATACCCAAGCCGCACCCATTTCGTTCAGACTGACCAGGCTTTTATAATAATTATCCGAATGAACGAAAATGACATGAAGATCGTATTCCAGGAATTGGTTACGCAAATAGTCAAATATGTTCGTATCGATAGGTATACCGTAACCTGGGAGCGAACTACAAAAAACCTGAGTCTGATTTATACCCATCCCGTCAAACAGGTTCACAATCTGTGCCACATACTCAACATCCTTGGAAGAGTGGCTAATGAATATTTTAGGTGGTTTTTCTGTCATTTTTGTCTGCTCCTGATCAAAGTAGTGCTTTCCATAGAATGTAATGCTGTGGTCCCATGCTCGATTATCGGCGTACATGCATGTGATCAAACCGCTTTTCTTGAGGACCCCAAAGATATGGTTTAGATCATCATCAGAATACTCACTTCCTGCATATAAAGAATCTACATATCCTGAAAGATTATCGGCGTTATCAAGAAGCTTACGAAAGAAATCCTTGTATAACGTGTCCATAGTTCCTTTCTCCCTTGTATCACTCGACACCCAGCGCTTTAAAAACCGCATCTTCCGCGCTGTTGTAGAAGATGAGATTAAAGCAGCCAATTAGCTCTGCCGGAACGGTACCAAGATCAGCTGCCGAAGTAATTGGCAGAAGTACTTTCTTGGCTCCGCTGTCAAGACATACCTGCAGCGCATTGGCAAGTTCTTCGACCTTAATCATCGTACCGCTGATACTGATTTCACCAAGTACGGCGAGACTACTCAGGGTGGGTTTATTCAGTGCGATGGAGCAGAGGGCTATCAGTGTAGGAAGTGCCAGCCTTCCAGTCATCCCAATACCTTGAAGATCCTGATAGTTGATAATATAGTCCTTCGTGGTCGTACTGATAGATCCACTAATCCTGTTGCCGTTAGCCTTCAGGAAGTTGAAAGCTGTGTTAGATGTCTCTCGTGCATCACGGTCAGTGCCGATGCCGGTTCGCTCGAATTTACCATTGCCGGGGAGCATCTGGCTCTCCAGACGGAAGACACCGATCATTCCGGCCTTACCCTGCCCGACGGTATACACCTGACCGGGATTACAAAGGCCCTCCGGGATCAGCTTGCCACCACCTTGCTCTGGCACAGAAACAAAGTGCTCCTCAAAGCTCTCGTTATCTATGTATGAGAAGTTCACATCATAGAACTCCATACCGCCAAGTTTTTTCAGCTGCTCTTTAACACGGCGACGCATTTCCAAA
>CADBMM010000061.1 GCA_902795795.1 uncultured Lachnospiraceae bacterium
TGATCGCTTCCTTCGGAATCGGAAATACCACACAGGTCGATTCCATAGCTACAGCTATCAATACAGCAGTTATCTCATTTGGCGGAGCTGAGACAGGAATCACATTCAGAATAGTTATCGGCGTTCTTGTTGCCGCTGCGGTTGCAGTAATCATCATCGGCGGTATCAAGAGAATCGGCGCAGTTACGGAAAAGCTTGTTCCGTTTATGGCACTGATCTATATTGTAGCGACTCTGATCATCGTACTTGCGAATATCGGACAGCTCGGACCGATCCTCGGCGCGATCTTCAAGGGCGCATTCAGCCCCAGATCCATCGCCGGCGGCGCGCTTGGTGTAGGGATCATGACAACTATCCAGAAGGGTATCGCACGAGGCGTATTCTCAAACGAAGCTGGTCTCGGATCTGCTCCTATAGCTCATGCCGCAACTTCTCTTACCGATCCCGTTAAGCAGGGACTTTATGGTATATTTGAAGTTTTTATGGATTCCATCGTTATCTGCACACTTACATCCCTTTCACTTCTCATGGGACTTTCAAGCCAGGTAGGGATCGACGGAATAGAATGGGGCGTAAGCCATGGCTCTGAAATGGTAGTTCAGGCGTTTAACAGCGTATTCGACGGCAGGATCAGCTCACTCATTATAGCTATCGGCCTTAGCCTGTTCGCACTTTCAACTATACTGAGCTGGTCGCTTTACGGCGCAAGATGCGCTGAGTTCCTTTTCGGAAAGGCTGCAAAGCCCGCGACTCTTGTTTACAAGATCGCATTCTGCGTAGTTCTTGTTATCGGCTCAACACTTGGACTGGATCTGGTATGGCTGATCGGTGACGCCCTGAACGGTCTGATGGCGATCCCGAACCTTGTCGCCCTGCTGCTGCTTTCCGGCGTAGTTATTAAGACTACAAAGGAGCACTTCAAGAAGGTTGACGAGGAGAAGGACCTCTACAATAAAGCTACGAAATAAGTTCATTCATAATACACGTAAAATGCGCCCGTGATCCATAATTGAATCACGGGCGCGTTTTTTATAATAGTATATTTTTAAATTCAGTCGATCGTCTGCGGCATCTTCATTTTTGATTCGCAGTAGATACAGCGGTAGATCTGGTGTTCTTCGTTCACGAGCTTATAAATGTGCTCAAGTTCCTGCTCGGTCTGTGAAATGCATCTCGGGTTCTTGCAGAGCACTTCGCTCTTTATCATTTTCGGAGGTTTCGGTTCCTTGTAGTCCTTTTCCGTGAGCAGCTTGAGTATGAGTGCCTGGCGCATGTAGCGGCCGTAGAGAGTCTGTCTGAAGTAAACGGCTCTCGGATCTTCATCCACCTTAACACTTATTTCATTTACACGCGGCAGCGGATGCATTATGATCATATCTTTCTTTGCCGTCTGCAGCTTTTCCATATCGAGGATATAGCTGTCCTTCAGCCTGTCGTAATTTGCCGGATCGATGAAGCGCTCTCTCTGGATGCGGGTCATATAGAGAATATCCAGTTCCGGCATTGCAGCGACAAGGTCGCCGGTCTCTTCGTAAGGAATATTGTAGACTTCCAGGATCTCTCGTCTTACATAGTCCGGGATCTTCAGCTCTTCGGGAGAGATGAGGATGAATTTTACGCCAGGATATCTTGAGAGCGCATTTATAAGCGAATGCACGGTGCGGCCGTATCTTAAGTCACCGCAGATACCTACCGTCAGGTTATCGAAATGTCCTTTTTCAATCTTTATGGTCATAAGATCTGCCAGAGTCTGGGTAGGATGATTGTGCCCGCCGTCACCCGCGTTTATAAACGGTATTGACGCTGCCTTTCCGGCTACGTAGGAAGATCCTTCTTTGGGGTTCCTCATTACGAAGATATCTGCGTAATTGCTTATTACACGGGCCGTATCGGCGACGGACTCGCCTTTGGAAGCCGATGATGAGGATTCGTTAGGTACCGATATTACCGAGCCACCGAGATGATACATTGCCGATTCAAAGCTCAGGCGTGTCCTGGTGGAGGGCTCGAAAAATACTGTGGACAGTACCTTGCCTTCACATATCTTTGCGTATTTTCCGGGATCGTCCTTCATGTCAGAGGCGACGGCTATAAGCTCGTCAAGCTCTTCAACAGTAAGATCGATAACATCATTTATGCTTCTTGCCATTTTTTCTCCTTTTTATCTGTCATGAAATGCTGCAGCCTGGTCCGAATGATCTTTTTTTGGCGCTGTTTATGCCTGTGTTTTTATCCAGCTTTCGTCTGAAGGATCATTTCTGAAAGCGATGAGGCGTTCGATATCTTCCGGCTTTATATATCCTTCTTCAGCGGCTGCCTTTGCGATAACGTCAAAGTTCGTGAGTGAAACATTCTTCACATTTGCTTCCGCAAGGCGGTCAAGGCCTTTTTTCATGCCGTAGGTGAAGATGCTGACCACGCCGAGCACTTCCGCGCCGGCTTCGCGAAGTACGTTCACGACCTCTATTACGCTGCCGCCTGTAGAAATAAGATCCTCAATAACGACGACTTTCTGGCCTTTTTCAAGCTTTCCTTCGATCTGGTTTTTACGGCCGTGATCCTTTGCGCCGGAGCGTACGTAGCCCATGGGCATGCGAAGGATGTGCGCCGCGATGGCTGCGTGAGCGATGCCTGCCGTAGATGTGCCCATAAGCACTTCAGCTTCGGGATATTCACGCGTAACAGTCTCGGCGATAGCTCTTTCTACATCATTCCTTACTTCCGGTGCGGTGAGAATGAGTCTGTTGTCTGTGTATACCGGGCTTTTGATCCCGCTGGCCCAGGTGAAAGGTTCATCGGGGCGGAAAAATACTGCGCTTATCGAGAGCAGATCTTTTGCAATAAGTTCCTGTGTATTCATATCGTTCCTCCGGTGTATTATTATATTATTTCATTTTGTATAACATTCTGCTTACGAAAATATGTTTCTGTAAGCGAGCCTACGAGCGGCAGAACATATTTTCGTAAGCAGCGCGGTTGATGTCGGAATGTATTCATTTATCAGCTAGGCGGGTTCAACCCACGAACTCCGCCAGGCAGCGCTCATATGCTGCAACGGGATCGGCTGCGGCGGTGATGGAGCGTCCGACGACGATATAGTCGGCTCCGATCTCGCGTGCGGCAGCCGGCGTCATTACACGCTTCTGGTCTCCCTTGGCATCATCCGCGAAGCGGATGCCCGGCGTCACGGTCAGGAAATCCTTTCCGCACACATCGTGCACCTTTGACGCTTCCTGCGCTGAGCAGACCACGCCGTCAAGACCAGCGTTTCTCGCTGTCAAAGCATAATGCATTACTACTTCATCGATCGGCTCTTTGATCAGTATATCCTTTTCCATGGTCTCCTGATCTGTGCTTGTAAGCTGCGTAACAGCTATTAAAAGCGGACGCGTTCCATCAGGGCGTGTAAGCCCCTCAAGAGCAGCCTTCATCATTGCGCTGGCTCCGGCGGCATGCAGATTGCAGATATCCACATCAAGAGAAGAGAGCACCGCCATCGATTTTTTTACGGTATTAGGTATATCGTGAAGCTTCAGATCCAGGAAGATCTTATGTCCGCGGTCTTTTATTTTTCGAATGATCGACGGACCCTCCGCATAAAAAAGTTCCATACCGATCTTCAGGAACGGCTTTTTGCCGGTGAATTTATCAAGAAATTTAAATGTTTCTTCAGCACTTGCGAAATCGCAGGCGATAATTACATCCTTACCCAAGCTTTTATCCTCCGTTAGTCAGGTACATCCCGTTATATGATCGGGACTGATCTTTATCTGCAGTAAAAACGATTTATCCATCAGCCCTGTTTGTGGGCGATACCGATAATATCGGAAAGGTCGGTTATTCCGTATTTTTCCATGGCTGCCGGCAGCTCGTCGATAATGTTTTTGCAGGCACAGGGATCTATCAGGTTCGCGGCGCCGACTTCAACGGCCGTAGCTCCGGCCATCATCATTTCGAGAACGTCGTCCGCAGTGCTTACGCCGCCCATGCCTACGACCGGAATTTCAACTGCGCTGTATACATCATATACCATGCGCAGTGCCACCGGGAAGATCCCGGGACCGGAATATCCGCCTGTCGTATTGGCGAGCAGCGGGCGTTTCGTTTTTAGGTTTATTCGCATGCCCATGAGGGTATTTATAAGGCTGATGCCGTCAGCCCCGGCTTTTTCGCAGGCTGAGGCGATGGCCTTTATATCCGTTACGTTCGGCGAAAGCTTCATGATCACCGGCTTTTTCGTTACAGCCTTGACCGCCTTTGTGACTTCTGCTGCCATGGAAGGATCGGTCCCGAAGCTCATTCCGCCGCCGTGAACGTTCGGACAGCTGATGTTGACCTCCAGCCAGCCTACGATATCTTCTTTATCCAGCTTTTCACAGGTGTAAGCGTAATCATCTATTGAAAATCCGCTTACATTGGCCATTATTTTTTTATTATATACTTCCTTTAAGTGCGGAAGCTCTTTGCTTATGACTTTTTCAACCCCGGGATTCTGCAGGCCTACGGCGTTGAGCATTCCGCCCGGCGCCTCTGCGATGCGCGGCAGGGGATTGCCGAAACGCTCGTCTTTAGTCGTGCCCTTGCAGGAGAAGGTCCCAAGGACGTTAATATCGTACCATTGCATGAACTCATAGCCGTAGCCGAAAGTCCCGGAAGCGGGGATCACCGGGTTGTCAATTTCCTTGCCGCAAAGTTTAACCTTTAAATTCACCACAGGATCTCCTCCTTTCTTAATACAGGACCATCCTTGCAGATGCGTTTGTATCCGGTGACTGTCTTGCAGGAGCAGCCCATGCAGGCGCCGAAGCCGCAGCCCATCCGCTGTTCAAAGCTGAATTCGCCGGAAGTTTTTGTGGCTTTGTATACGGCCTTAAGCATAGGCTCGGGACCGCAGGTATAAAAATAAGTATAATCATCAGGAAGAGCGTCGGTGGCGAAGCCCTTTATGCCGTAGCTGCCGTCGACGGTCGTTACAAATGTATGTGCTCCAAGAGCCTTGAATTCATTCTCGAAGAATATTTCATCCTTTGTATTGAAGCCAAGGATGACGCTCACGTCCCGGCCCTGCGAAATAAGCTTCTTTGTAAGCAGATACATGGGTGGAACTCCGACTCCGCCGCCTAAAAGTACGGGCTTTTCACCGGAGGCGTCAAGATCATAACCGTTTCCGAGGCCGGTAAGCAGATCGAGCACGCAGCCCGTGCACATCTCTTTCATGGCTGCGGTACCGCTTCCGACGACCTTGTATATGATCGTAAGTTCATCGCCGTTTACATCGCATACAGATATGGGACGCCTTAAATATAAGCCGTCTATCTTTATGTTCACAAACTGTCCCGGAGCGGTGATATTGCTCGTATCCCCGCAAAGACGCATCATGCAGACGTCTTTCGTGAGCGGCGAATTCTCGATTATTTCAAAAATGGAAGCCTTCATCTTATGTCCTTTATATAACCTATGAGTTTATACACACTGGGCTGCCGCAATAAATCGTCTGTCTGCATAAGCTGAATATATTCTGGAAGGAACATTCGAGCCGCCGGTACTTGGCGAGCGCGTTAGCTTGCGAGCCTTAGTACCGCTGCGTGCGAGACTAAGCGCAAGCGGTTCCTGGAAGAAATATTCAGCTTATGCATGAGAAACGATAAATGCGGCAGCCCAACTATTTCAGGCGTCTATTGTGGAGATCGTCAGTGTCGTTTCTTCAAGTACATCCAGAAGCACTCTTACGGTGTCGAGCGATGTGAAGATCGTCACGTTGTTCTCCGTTGCCAGACGGCGGATCGCGATACCATCGTTTTCCTGCTCCGTTACGCCCAGGTCGCGGGTGTTGATGACATATGCGATATGTCCCTGGCGGATAGCGTTCGGGATCTCGTCGGGATCCTCGCCGATCTTTTTGAGCACGTGGGTGCGGATGCCGTGATCCTTAAGGAATTTGGCGGTTCCTGACGTGGCTTCGATATTGAAGCCGAGGTTGTAGAACCTTCTGATAAGCGGAAGAGCTTCATCCTTATCCTGGTCGGCCACGGTAACGAATACGGTGCCGTAGTTCTGCATTTTAAGGCCGGAAGCCTGAAGTGCTTTATAAAGCGCACGTGTAAGCGTATCGTCATAGCCTATGACTTCGCCGGTAGACTTCATCTCAGGTGAAAGGTAAGCGTCAAGTCCTCTGATCTTGTTGAATGAGAATACCGGCACCTTGACATAATGGCGTTTCTTCTCATCCGGATATATCGTGAAGATACCCTGTTCCTTAAGCGTTTTTCCGAGGATCGCTTCCGTTGCGATATCGGCAAGTGAATATCCGGTCGCCTTTGAAAGGAAGGGAACCGTTCTCGAGGAGCGGGGATTTACTTCAATAATATATACGTCTTCCTTAGGATCGACGATGAACTGGATGTTGAAAAGACCGACGATTCCGAGGCCGAGGCCAAGCTTCTTGGCGTACTGCAGGATGGTGCCCTTGACTTTGTCGGAGATCGAGAAGGACGGATATACGCTTATGGAGTCGCCTGAATGTACGCCCGTACGTTCTACCAGTTCCATTATACCCGGGACAAATACGTCCGTTCCGTCACAGATCGCATCGACCTCTACTTCTTTTCCGAATATATATTTATCTACAAGGACCGGCTTGTCGGCATCGATCTCAACGGCTGTCTTCAGATAGTGGCGCAGCTGTTCTTCATTTGCTACGATCTGCATTGCGCGGCCGCCAAGTACGAAGGAAGGACGTACAAGTACGGGATAGCCTACTTCTTCGGCAGCGCGGATACCGTCTTCGATCTTGGTGACCGCGTGACCTTTGGGCTGTGGAATGTTGAGCTCCATGAGCACACGCTCGAATGCGTCGCGGTTCTCGGCTTTTTCGATAGCTTCGCAGTCTGTTCCGATGATCTTTACGCCTCTTTCCATGAGCGGCTGGGCCAGATTGATGGCTGTCTGTCCGCCAAGAGAAGCGATAACGCCTTCGGGTTGTTCGAAATCTATGATCGCCATTACATCTTCTGGGGTAAGCGGTTCGAAATACAGCTTATCCGATGTCTGATAGTCAGTGGAGACCGTTTCGGGGTTGTTGTTGATAATGATGGCTTCATACCCGGCTCTTCTGATGGTCTGTACGGCGTGAACTGTCGAATAGTCAAATTCAACACCCTGACCGATCCTTATCGGGCCGGCTCCGAGCACGACGATCTTCTTTTTATCCGTAAGTCTGGACTGGTTCTCGCCTGTGTATGATGAATACAGATAAGCGATATATTTGCCGGTATGCAGTGTATCTACCATCCTGAATACCGGGGTGATGCCGCAGTCTTTTCTGAAATTGCAGACTGTCATTTCATCCGTATTCCAGAGGCGGGCCACATATTTATCTGAGAAGCCCATGACCTTTGCCGCTTTAAGGATATCCTTATCCATCGGCGCAGCCTTTACGGTGTTTTCCATGTCGATGATCTTTTTCAGGCTCTCGATGAAGAGCTCAGTGATCATTGTTACTTTATGTATTTCCTCAACGGTTGCTCCGCGGCTTATCAGCTCCGCAATAGCGAAGAGGTTGTCGGAGCGGAATGTTGAGATGTAGTCGAAGAGCTCTTCCTTTGTCATGTCATCGAATTTGGACATGTAAAGATGGAAGACGCCGGTCTCAAGCGAGCGCGAAGATTTGAGAAGGCATTCTTCAAGGTTGGAGCCGATGCCCATGCATTCGCCGGTGGCCTTCATCTGGGTGCCAAGGGTGTTCGGGGCGTCCGTGAATTTGTCGAACGGGAAGCGCGGGAACTTACCGACAATATAGTCGAGAGAAGGCTCAATGGCAGCAGTACCGCCGGCTACCGGAATGTCTTCAAGAAGCATGCCGACAGCGATCTTGGCCGTTACCTGGGCGATCGGATATCCGCTGGCCTTCGATGCGAGGGCGGAAGATCTGGATACACGCGGGTTTACTTCGATAAGGAAGTATTCGCTGCTGTTGGGGTTGAGCGCGAACTGGACGTTGCAGCCGCCTTCTACCTTGAGTTCTCTGATGATCTTGATGGCGCTGTCGTTGAGCATCTTAAGATCGTGGTCATTGAGTGAGAGGATCGGGGCGACGACTATGGAGTCTCCGGTATGAACGCCGACCGGATCTACGTTTTCCATGCCACAGATCGTGATGGCGTGATCGGAGGAGTCGCGCATTACTTCGAATTCGATCTCTTTGTAGCCTTTTACGCTCTTTTCTACAAGGACCTGGTGCACAGGTGAAAGCTTAAAGGCGTTCAGGCAGATATCTACAAGTTCTGCTTCATTGTCGGCGAATCCGCCGCCGGTGCCGCCGAGTGTAAAGGCGGGACGAAGGACTACGGGATAGCCGATTTCGAGAGCTGCTTTTTTAGCTTCTTCTATATTATATGTGATCTCGGAGGGGATAACGGGCTCGCCTATGGAAATGCACATTTCCTTGAAAAGCTCGCGGTCCTCGGCGCGCCTGATGCTTTCTGCGCTGGTTCCGATAAGTTCAACGCCGCATTCTGCGAGGACGCCTTTTTCCTGAAGCTGTATAGCCATGTTAAGGCCGGTCTGTCCGCCGATTCCGGGAAGGATGGCGTCGGGACGTTCATATCTTAAGATCTTGCCGATGTATTCAAGAGTAAGAGGCTCCATGTAAACTTTGTCGGCGATCGTGGTATCTGTCATTATCGTTGCGGGGTTGGAGTTGCAGAGTATGACCTCGTAGCCTTCGTCTTTAAGTGCCAGACATGCCTGTGTGCCGGCATAGTCAAATTCCGCTGCCTGTCCGATGACGATGGGGCCTGAGCCGATTATCAGTATTTTTTTGATGTCTTTTCTTTTTGCCATGGTAATTCTCCTTGAAAAAATAAAAGGGTTCGAGAAAAATCAATTCTCTGAACCCGAAACAAAGGCAATGCCATTATTAATATTGGAATAAAGAGTACGGCAGGAAACGACGAAAGGAATGGCTTTAATATGTATATTGAATAAATACATACTGTCCTCCTTTCAACATCCGGTTGCCTGCATCTGAATCTTATATTTTATACCATATTATAATGCTGTGAGTCAATCGTAGAAATGCATAAAATTGCAATCATGGAAACGAGGAATTTTGGAATGGTCATAAAAGGGTGGGGGGACTTGCGTGATACGAAGTTTTATGGTAGTATGTAGCAAATTAAGAAATTGTTACGTATTTATTTCGAGTTTATGATATGGCCTGATGGACGGGCTGATCAGCCGGTCCGTAATAATGAAGGGGAGTATGCGCAGGCTTTATACGGGGACATAAACTTGAGAGAAAGATAATTCAGGAGCTTATATATTTATGAAGAAAAGAATAATAGCGTTCGGACTTTCAGCCGTTATGATCTTAGGTATTTTAAGTGCACAGGCTGATGAGCTCTCGGACCTTCAGGATGAGGCAGCATATTCCCAGGCCCAGATCGAAGCATTAAACGGTTCCATCGATAATTTACAGGCAGAGAAGGCAATAGTTTTAGGCCAGATAGATGTGGCCGACCAGGAACTCGTTCTTACCATAGCGACCATTTCCACTTTAAACGAGCAGATAGCCGTTAAGAATACGGAGATAGCCGAGACTACTGTCGCGCTGCAGGATGCCGAGGAGAGAGAGAGTACGGAATACGAAGCCATGAAGACGCGTATACAGTATCTCTATGAGGTAGGCGGCGATGCTGGCTGGGCTACCGTGCTTCTTAATGAAAGTAATCTTTCCGATATGCTCACACAGGCTGAGTATACCGAGAAGATCTATGAATATGACAGAGCCTGTCTGCAGGAATACGCGGATACGGTCACCGAAGTAAGTACTTTAAAGTCTCAGTACGAAACGGAAGCGGCCGAACTTCAGCTGATGCTGGTCAACCAGCAGGAGCAGCAGGCTTATCTTGAACAACTGGTGGCTAATCTTCAGGCTTCATCCGACAATTATGATGTTCAGCTTGCAAATGCTACAGCAGCTGCAGCTTCATATGCAGAGCTTCTTTCTCAGCAGAATATGATGATCGATCAGCTTATCGCCGAGCGTGAAGCGGCCCGTATTGCGGCAGAAGCGGCAGCGGCAGCTCAGGCGGCAGCAGCGGCACAGGCTGCAGCAGAAGCAGAAGCGGCAGCGGCAGCAGCGGCACAGGCTGCAGCAGAAGCCGGCTATGATTACGATGCGGCATATCAGGAAGCAATAAATAATACATATTACGAACCTGACCCCGTATATTATGAGGACGTTTATTATGACGCAGGTACAGGCAACGCCGTTGTAGACAGAGCATATTCATGGCTGGGAAGAGCGGATTATGTCTGGGGCGCATGCAGCCCGGGAGCCTTCGACTGCTCAGGTTTTGTATCTTACTGCCTGACTGGAGCTTATGCAAGACTCGGAACGACCTATACCTTCCTTACCTGGCCGCAGGTATCCGATCCGATGCCTGGTGATGTGTGTGTTAACGCGCAGCACTGCGGAATATATATCGGAGACGGTATGATGATCGATGCTTCGGATTACGGCGTCGGAGTAATTACGAGCTCGGTACGTCCCGGTATGATCTATGTAAGGTATTAAAAATAATGACCAAAGGCCCGCGCGTTGCAGCGCGGGCTTTATAATGTAAAAATTTGTTAAAATATTTTAAAAAACAGACATTTTCCTCTCGACAAGCTGTATTATTAGTGTTAGGATAAAAAAGTAATTTAATAGTTATGAAGTCGGTGGCAGGGACCTTTTTATTTCGGGGTGCTCTGCATAATAGGGAAGCAGGTGAGAGTCCTGCACGATCTCGTCACTGTAATAGAGGAGCGCGGTACAAACGTCACTGGGGTGACCTGGGAAGACGTACCGGGTGCAGATACTAAAGTCAGGAGACCTGCCGGCTTCGGTACATGAAGATCCTATCCGGGATCTTCGGATTACGAGGACTTAGTCGTACCGAACCAGAAAATGTCTGAATGTCCTCTAACCGATAGAGGGCTTTTGTTTTATCTGATTCAGTAATGCGTGGCAGCGCAAAAGTACATTAAGTTTATCTGTTCCTCCAGGCGGGAGTACGGCAGCTCCCTTACGCAGAAGACATGTACATCAGTTAAAAGTTCAGGCATCCGACTATTGTCACACAAGCAGAGACCGATTGGCTTACGGCAGAGCCAGTCGGCCTCTTTCGTTTCAGGACATCGTGCCGTTAATTATGCTTGCGGCGGCGGGTAAAACAGTGGTAAAATATGCCGTCAGCGTTTTCATACGGACAGTATAATGACAAAAGAAAATGTCTTCCGCACGGTTCGTATCATATTCGCGGTCCGTGCCGGTGTTGTGAATATCTGAAAGGTGGAAAAGCAAGTGAAATTAGGCGACAGGCATGTACATTCAAGGTTTTCCTGCGATTGCAGGACGCCTGAAAGGGATGTGCTGGATGCAGCAGTAAAAAAAGGGCTTAAAGAGATCTGCATAACTGATCATTGCGATATCGATATGGGCCCGGACTGGTATCTTCCGGTTGAAGAATATGTCACGTCATGGGAAAAACTTAAGAAGGAATATGAGGACCGGATCGATGTCCATATAGGCGTGGAAATGGGGCTCAATCCCGAATATAATGATAAGATCGACGAGTATCTCGCATCCTACCCATTTGAGGTCGTTATCGGGTCAGTCCATACAATGCAGGGCGATGACCTTTATTTCAGAAAGCATTATGACTACGACGACAGAGAATATTACAGGATCTATTTTGAAACCGTGCTGGAAAGGCTTAAGAACAGCAAAGGATTCACTGTGTTCGGGCATATGGACTACGTGGTAAGGTACGGCTACGAAAAGGGCGCAAGCTATGAGCCGGAATTATACGCTGAACATATCGATGAGA
The DNA here is from genome assembly GCA_902795795.1 of uncultured Lachnospiraceae bacterium. GTDB lineage: Bacteria > Bacillota > Clostridia > Lachnospirales > Lachnospiraceae > Alectryocaccobium. Next base: position 11,877 of record CADBMM010000061.1, read on the forward strand.
TCCTTAAAGAGATAATAAGCCGCGACATTGCCCTCGAGCTGAATACAGGCGGTTTAAGGAAGGGCGTGGATTTTGTTCATCCGCATGCCTATATTATGGGAAGATACAAGGAGCTTGGCGGAAAATATTTAAGCACCGGCTCCGACGCTCATTTTGCGGACCATGTAGGCGCAGGCCTTGGCGAAGCGGCAAAGCTTATGAGAAGCTTCGGATTTGATGCGGGCAGCGTAAAGCCACTCTAAGAGCATCTTTGGTAATATTTTATAAAAAGACATACCTGATTCAGGTATATTATAGTCAGATTTTACGAGCGGGCTCTTGAAAAGAGCCTGCTTTTTTCATATAATGAAAGTTAGCAGCAAAAAAGATTTGCTTTCGAATTTTAACCCGGGAGGTAATAATAATGTTCAACAAGAAAACTATAGACGATATTAACGTGGCCGGAAAAAGAGTGCTGGTAAGATGTGATTTCAACGTTCCGTTAAAAGATGGAAAGATCACCGATGACAACAGGATCGTTGCAGTGCTGCCGACACTTAAAAAACTTATAGACGGAAACGGAAGACTTATACTTTGCTCACATCTTGGCAAACCGAAAAACGGGTATGATCCCGCTCTTTCACTTGCACCTGTAGCAGTAAGGCTGTCCGAGCTCCTCGGAAAAGAAGTCAAATTCGCAGCAGATCCGGAGGTCGTAGGTCCGAATGCAAAAGAAGCAGTGGCAAATATGAAGGACGGAGATGTGATCCTGCTTGAAAACACCCGTTTCCGTAAGGAGGAAACAAAGAATATTGAAGATTTCTCAAAGGATCTTGCAAGCCTTTGCGAAGTATATGTAAATGATGCATTCGGTACCGCTCACAGAGCTCATTGCTCGAATGTCGGCGTTACCCAGTATGTAGATACTGCAGTAGTAGGCTATCTTATGCAGAAAGAGATCGAGTTCCTTGGCAATGCGGTCAATGATCCCAAACGTCCTTTCGTAGCTATAATGGGCGGAGCGAAGATCTCCGATAAGCTGGAAGTTATCGATAACCTTCTTGAGAAGTGCGATACTCTCATCATCGGCGGCGGCATGGCTTACACCTTCCTCAAAGCCCAGGGCAAAGAGGTCGGCAAATCACTTGTTGACGATGAGAAGCTGGAATACTGCGCAGATATGATCAAAAAAGCCGCTGAAAAAGGCAAGAAGCTTCTTCTTCCCGTTGATGTTGCGGCTGCCGATGCCTTCCCGGATCCTATAGATGCACCTGTAAATATAGAGATATTCAGTGTTGATGCTATTCCTGCAGACAAGATGGGACTGGATATCGGACCTGAGACCATGAAGGTATTCAGCGAAGCCTTAAAGGATGCGAAGACGATAGTATGGAACGGACCTATGGGCGTTTTCGAGAATCCTGGCCTCGTAAAGGGAACTTATGCCGTAGCAAATGCCATGGCGGAAGCTGATGCCGTAAAGGTCATCGGAGGCGGAGATTCTGCAGCAGCAGTTAACCAGCTGGGCCTTGCGGATAAGATGTCCCTTGTATCTACGGGCGGCGGTGCTTCACTGGAATTCTTAAGCGGCAAAGCTCTTCCGGGCGTTGAGGCGGCACAGGATAAATAAGCTGATATTACGAGGTGGTTTTTAATGGGCAGAAAGAAAATAATTGCCGGAAACTGGAAAATGAATATGACGCCTTCTGAGGCGGTAAAGCTGGCTGAAACTCTTAAGCCGCTTGTAAATAATGAAAAGGCCGATGTGGTCTTTGGAGTTCCGGCGATAGATATCGTGCCGGTAGCCGAGGCTGTCCGGGGGACGAATATTGAACTGGCCGCACAGAATATGTATTTCGAGGAAAAGGGCGCATATACAGGAGAGATCTCTCCGCTTATGCTTGCCGATGCCGGAGTCAGATACGTTATTCTCGGGCATTCCGAGAGGCGTGAATATTTTAAGGAGACCAACGCCGATATCAACAAAAAGGTATTGTGCGCACTTGCTCACGGTCTTACGCCTATCATGTGCTGCGGCGAATCTCTCGAGCAGCGGGAAATGGGCGTTACGATGGATTTCATCAGACAGCAGATAAAAGAAGGACTTTGCGAAGTGACAGCAGAGCAGGCGAAGGGCATGGTCATTGCCTACGAGCCGATCTGGGCTATCGGAACGGGTAAGACCGCTACTTCCGAACAGGCAGAGGAGGTCTGCCGGGCCATAAGAGAGTGTATCTGTGAGATATATGATGCAGATACGGCCGAGGCGATACGTATCCAGTATGGCGGGTCTGTCAATGCGGGTAATGCGGCTGAGCTTTTCGCAATGCCGGATATCGATGGCGGACTTGTCGGAGGGGCATCGCTTAAAGAGGATTTCGGAAAGATCGTCTTCAGCGCATGATGCGGCTTTGAGTTCCTCGATTTGGTTCAGTTAAAAACTTCCAGGCGGACGGGTACTGCGTACCGTCCGCCTTTTGAAATGGTACGTATTTAATTTACGAAAAGAGAGACAGATATGAAGGTGTGCAGGCTGGATAAGTTTCTGGCAGATGCCGGACTTGGAACGAGAAGTGAAGTGAAAAAGTTTCTTAAAGCCGGGCTTGTTTCGGTGAACGGAACAGTGGTGAAGGATCCGGCTGAGAAAATAGATCTGGAAAACGATGTAATCGAATACCGTGGTGAAAGAGTCGCTTTCGAGGAGTACAGGTATTTTGTGCTGAACAAACCCGCCGGTGTCGTTTCAGCCACGGAAGACAGAAATGAACAGACTGTCCTGTCGCTGCTTAAAGGCGAGGACACAAAGGATCTTTTTCCTGTAGGCCGTCTGGATAAGGATACCGAAGGCTTTCTCCTGATCACCGATGACGGTGCTCTGGCCCATAAGCTGCTGTCTCCCAAATATCACGTTGATAAAACATATCATGTCACTGCTGAAGGTAAAGTTACAGATGACGATCTTAAACAGCTTGAAGAAGGAGTGGATATCGGCGAGAAAGCATTGACTTTGCCGGCGAAGGCAGAAATGATCGTATCCGGATCAGATGTATCCGAAGTACTGCTGACAATACATGAAGGAAAATTCCATCAGGTCAAACGTATGTTTGAAGTGATAGGCAAACCTGTGGTACATTTAAAAAGGATCTCATTCGGGCCTCTTGCACTGGATGAAACGCTGACTCCGGGAGAGTTCCGCAGATTAACGGACGAAGAGATAAAAGCATTGAAAGGAATATAAGTATTAATGAAGAAACTAACTAAGATCGCTGCATTACTGCTCGCAATCGTGCTTGCCATTCCGTTTACCGGCTGCGGCAAAGAAGATGCGGAAGCAATAATCGACATTGTAAACACTGCCATTGAGATGGTGGAGGATTCATCGGATGAAAATACTGCGCCGGAAGAAAACACGGCGGATGCAGGCACTGCCGGTAATAAGACAGAGTCTGGAACATCCGTAAGCTATTCATCGGGCGAACAGGACAGTGTTGTCGAAAGTTCATATACGGGCGCAGGCGACGGACTGACGGTATCTGAAGATGGCACATATACCGATAAGGAGCATGTAGCGCTTTACATTTATACCTACGGCGAGCTTCCATCCAATTTCATAACGAAAAAAGAAGCCGGCAAGGCAGGCTGGGTATCGGAAGAAGGCAATTTAAATATCGTATGCCCCGGCATGAGCATCGGCGGGGATTATTTCGGGAACCGTGAGGGATTGCTGCCGAAAGAAAGCGGCCGCGAATATCATGAATGTGACATCAATTACAACCCTGAAGGCATAACCGACGAGCCGGTATACCGCGGCGGAGAGCGTATTGTCTACAGCAATGACGGACTTGTGTTCTACACAAACGACCATTACCGGACATTTGAGCAGCTGTATTGACAGCAGATTCGGAAACGACCGGAACTGCCATAAACATTGGTGAATGCTGAAGGAATAGAATATGAGAAAAATAATTCTTGAGTTGAACTCATTAATGTCCAGAGAAGAAGTGCATTCTTATCTGAAGGAAAAATTTGCGTTTCCGGAATATTACGGGAAAAATCTGGACGCGCTTTACGATTGCCTGACCGACATAGGCAGGCCGACGGCTGTAGGAATATTTATATCTGAAACTAACCATTTTGCGGAAGAAACAGATGTCGTTTTAGATAACGGGTGCATCGGAAGCGAGGACAGCGGAGCGGAGCTGCATGAACCGGACGACTATCTTCATAAGATCATTGAGACCTTTGAAGACGCCGAACGCGCCAACGATAACCTTGCCGTGATCATCGCCCCCTGACACCGCCCAAAAGTATACTTTTCAAAATCATTCTGATATTTGAGCATGGAAAGAGATTTGAAGGAAGCAAGATCAAAAACGTATATAGCCATCGACTTAAAGTCGTTTTACGCCTCCGCCGAATGTGTCGAACGGGGGCTTGATCCTCTTAGGGCAAATCTAGTAGTGGCAGACGAAAGCAGGACAGAAAAGACCATATGCCTTGCCGTATCCCCGTCGTTGAAAGCCAGAGGCGTACCGGGGCGTGCAAGACTCTTCGAAGCAGTACAGATAGTAAACCAACTCAATAAAGAGAGACTCTCAAAGATCCCGGGAGGAAAATTCTCAGGGTCTTCTATAGACGATAATGAACTAAAAGCAGATCCGACCCTTGAAATAGATTTCATCAGGGCAAAACCGCGGATGAAGCTCTATATGCAGATCAGCACCAGAATATACGAAATGTATCTGAGATATGTTTCATCAGAAGATATCCACGTTTATTCGGTGGACGAAGTCTTCATAGACGCCACGGATTATTTAAAACTATATAACGTGAACGCCCATGAATTTACCATGATGCTGGTCCGGGAGGTACTGACTGAGACTGGGATCACCGCAACGGCCGGTATCGGTACAAATATGTATCTTTGCAAGATCGCCATGGATATAGTAGCGAAGCGCATGCCGGCCGACAAAGACGGGGTACGCATCGCCGAACTTGATGAAATGTCCTACAGAAAGATCTTATGGGGACACAAGCCGATAACGGATTTCTGGCGCATTGGGAAAGGATATGCAAGAAAACTCGCGAAATATGGCATGTTCACCATGGGAGATGTAGCAAGATGCTCTGTCGGCAAGCCAAACGATTATCTAAACGAAGATCTTCTGTATAAGCTTTTTGGTATCAATGCTGAGCTTTTGATAGACCACGCCTGGGGATATGAAAGCTGCACGATCGCTGACATCAAATCCTATGTCCCGCAGAACAACAGTTTAAGTCAGGGCCAGGTCCTTTCAAGTCCGTATCCCTATGAAAAAGCCAGAATAGTCATACGTGAAATGGCGGATCAGTTGGTCCTGGATATGGTAGATAAAGGCCTGGTATGCAGCCAGATGGTCTTGAGCATCGGGTATGATATCGGAAATCTCAACGATCCCGGGATCATGACGAAATACAAAGGCCTTGTTACGCCGGACTGGTACGGACGGCCTGTGCCGGCTCCTGCCCATGGCAGTATAAACCTCGGGAAAAAGACATCATCCGGCAAGCTTATAATCGACGCCGTAATGAAGCTGTTCGATGAAATGACAGATAAAGACCTTTTCGTGCGCAGGATGTATATAATTGCAAACCATGTGGAAAAAGAAGAAACAGCATCCGGAGAAGATAAGGCAGAAAAATACGAACAATTGGATCTGTTTACGGATTACGAGGCACTGACGAAACAGCGAGCGGCGGAAAAAGAAGCACTTGATAAGGAAAAAAGGCGGCAGATGGCCGTGCTTGACATAAAGAAAAAATACGGAAAGAACGCTATCCTGAAAGGAATGAATCTGCAGGAAGGCGCGACCGCCAGAGAAAGAAACGATACCGTGGGCGGGCATAAGGCATAGGATATATCGTTCCGCATTTGAGTGTATTATATAAAAACGCTACAGTGAACTTGTGCAAAGTTTAAAAGGAGATCGCATTGAAGGACGATTACAGCGATATCATAAATATGGAGAGACCTGTCTCAAAGACGAGAAAACACATGTCAGATCATGACCGGGCGGCTCAGTTTGCTCCGTTTGCAGCGCTTACCGGTTTTGGCGGCATGATAGACGAGGCTTCGGATATGGTCAATTATGGAGAAATTCCCGAAGAACCGGCCGTTAAGCTGGGCTTAAATCAGCCCGCCGCGCAGGATATTGACCCTGAACTGACACTGAAGATAAATTTTTGACTTTTACAGTGTCTTATGCGATACTGAAATATACGCCTTATTATGGACATTTGGGTCTGAAAGGAATAGAAAAATGGGACAGTCAGTGTTGTTGACAATAGAGGAACAGAAAAAAATACTTCTGGATAACGTTAAAGTCATCGGGACGGAACAGATATCTCTTAAAGATGCTGCCGGAAGGGTGATGGCGGAAGACGTGATCGCAGATGCTGATGTTCCGCCCTTCGACAGATCGCCGTATGACGGATATGCGTTACGCTCTGAAGATGTGAAAGATGCGTCGCATGAGCAGCCTGCCGTGCTTGAAGTTCTTGAAGAAATACCGGCAGGAGGGATCTCGCATTTTCCTGTGACAAATGGCACCGCGGTACGGATCATGACCGGAGCACCGATCCCTGAAGGAGCGGACTGCATTATAATGTACGAACGGACCGAATTTACCGAAACGCAGGTTAAGGTATTCGATCGGGTAAAAGCCGGTGAAAATATAGTAAAAAAAGGCGAAGATGTGTGCAAAGGCACTGTGCTTGCAAAAGCCGGAAGCGTTATAGACGCAGGCCTTCTGGCTACTCTTGCCGGCCAGAACGAGGCCAGCCCCAGAGTTTATAAAGTTCCGCGGATCGGGATCATCACTACCGGAAGCGAGCTGACTGATGTCGGCGAAAAGCTGGAAAACGGCATGATCTATGATTCCAACAGATACACCCTTATCGGAACGATAAAGAAGAATGGCTGCGAGCCGGTCGTATACGGGATCGCCGGAGACGAAATAGATACAATAGCCGGAAAAATAATACAGGCTGCAGATGAATGCGATATGGTGCTGCTCACCGGTGGAGTCTCGGCGGGAGATTTTGACTATACTCCTGCGGCAATGGAAAAGGCAGGAGCGAAGATCTTTTTCCGCGGTGCGAGAATAAAACCGGGAATGGCCTGCGCTTACGGAGAACTGAAAGGCAGACTTATATGCGCCCTTTCAGGAAATCCTTCTTCATCGATAGTAAATTTCCTGGTGCTGGCATATCCCGCACTTAGAAAATTAAGAGGGCTTTCACAATATGAGCCCGAAGAGATAGAAGTCACGCTTAAGGGCGGTTTCGGGAAAGCGAGCAAAGGAACACGATATCTTTTCGGAAAGCTGGATCTGAGCGATGGAACGGTGAGAATGGATCTAGCATCCGCTCAGGGAAATGTAATAATAAGCAGTTCGATAGGCTGCAATGTTATGGCTGTCGTACCGGCGGGAAGCGGTCCTCTGGAGCCGGGAACAAAGATCAGGGCATTTATCATCTGATTGGAAAGTGAAAACGAAGGGACATTATGAAAGATAACTTTCAGCGCGAAATTAATTATATGAGACTTTCTGTCACCGAGCTGTGCAATCTGCGCTGCAGATACTGCATGCCGGAGGATGGTATCTGCAAAATTGACCATGGGCTCATAATGACAGAGGATGAAATGATAACTGCAGTCGAGGCGGCTGCAGAGCTTGGTATCATAAAGCTTCGGATAACCGGCGGTGAACCGCTTGTAAAAAAGAACATCGTTTCGATCTGCGCCAGAGCAGCCAAGGTGTCCGGCATACAGGAAGTCTGCGTTACGACAAATGGTGTGCTGCTTCCGAAGCTCGCGAAAGGCCTTCGCGCGGCAGGTGTTGCAAGACTTAACATAAGCCTGGATACGCTGGATCCGGATAAATTCAATTATATTACCAGGATCGGTAAATTGTCTGATGTAATGGACGGAATAAAGACCGCTTTGAATGCCGGCTACCGGAAGCTTAAGATAAACACGGTGCTGATCGGCGGCTTTAACGATAACGAGATCAGGGATTTTGCCAGGATCACGATGGATTATCCCATAGATGTCCGCTTTATCGAGCTCATGCCGATGTACGACAGCGGAGATTTCGGACCTAAGGCGTTTATCAAATGCGATAAGGTACTTGAGATGCTGCCGGAGGCTGTTCCGGTCGAGACGGACGGCGTTGCGAGACTTTACAGAATGCCTGGCGCAAAAGGAAATATCGGCCTCATCAGCCCGGTAAGTGATCATTTCTGCGCGGAATGCAACAGGATCAGACTGACGGCGGACGGAAAACTGAAGCCCTGCCTGCATTCAAATCAGGAGATAAATATTAAGGGCCTGACCAAAGACGAGATGGTAAGGAAAATGCGGGAGACCATATTTGCAAAGCCCGAGCGGCATGCAAAGCTTTCCTTTGCCAGCAGGAGCGAATCTGGCAGGAACATGAACGAGATAGGCGGCTGATATTTTATGAAGGATATTCCGGTACTGGGTTTTGCGGGCTTTTCCGGAACGGGAAAGACCACGCTTCTTGAAAAAATTATACCGGTCCTTACCGGACGCGGCCTGCGTCTGGCGGTGGTAAAACACGACGCCCATGGGCTTAAATTCGACCACGAAGGCAAGGATTCAAAGCGTTTTTCGGATGCAGGCGCAGCGTATTCGATAGTCAGCTCGGGAGTGAATGCGGCGGTGTTCATAGACAGGCCGCTGGATCCCTGGGAAGCTGCCATGATGGCTCCGGATGTGGATCTTGTGCTGGTGGAAGGCTACAAGGGAGCGGATTTTTCCCAGATAGGGCTTTGCAGGAAGGCGACGGGAAAGGGTTTCACCTCAGAGCTTTCGAGATTCGAGGCTGTAGTCACCGATCTTGAACTTCCTGAGGCGGAGATACCGGTTTTTGCATTTGATGATTATGAAGGGATAGCGGATTTTATTATGCAGAATATGGAAGATTTCACTCATTTTAATGAGCAGGGCAGAGCAAAGATGGTAAACGTAGGCGAAAAGGGCGTCACGACCCGTACGGCTGTAGCCGGGGCGAGAGTGCTTGTAAGCCGCGAGACCTTTGAACTTATAAAGACCGGCGGCATGAAAAAAGGAGATGTGCTTACGGTAGCGCAGATAGCCGGCGTTATGGGCGCAAAAAAGACTCCTCAGATCATACCGATGTGCCATCCGATAATGGTAAACGGGATCGATCTGGATCTGTCGCTCGATGAGGAGAGGTGTTCCGTTGAGATAAAGGCTACTGTCAGCTGCGATGGGAAGACGGGAGTCGAAATGGAGGCTCTTACTGCGGCAAGCGTGGCTGCGCTTACGGTCTATGATATGTGCAAGGCCGTGCAGAAGGATATGGTCATAACCGACATACGCCTGCTAGAAAAAACAGGCGGAGTACACGGGGATTTTCACAGAACAGAATGATAATGTTACAGCTGCCAGGTACGCAAAACTTGCGCGAAGACCGCATTGCCAAAGGAGCCCGAAAATGAACCGCCATATTTCGCTTAGGCTGTGGTCTTGAGATACGCTTACATCGCCATGCATATTGCATGGCTGTCGCGGCAGTCGCCAAGGTCATGCAAGCATGACTTTGGCTCGTTGCTCCGCGCAAATGACCAACAGCCTTAGCGAAATGGCAGGTTTAGTTGAGGGGGATCGACGCCTGCGGGCTGAGTCAAGTTTGCGTAACAGGCAGCAGAAACTATAAGTACTATTCCAGGAGGAAACACATGAGTTACACAGCAGCAGTTTTAACGATAAGCGACAAGGGTTCAAGGGGCGAAAGAGTCGATACAAGTGGCCCGGCCCTTGTAAAAATGCTTGAAGAAGCAGGATATGAAGTAAAATACACGACTATCATTCCCGATGAAAGGGAAATGATAAAAGACGAGCTGATCAAATGTGCAGATGAGCTGAAAATAGCTCTTATCCTTACGACCGGCGGCACAGGTTTTTCACCAAGAGATATTACTCCCGAGGCGACTCTTGAGGTCATCGAAAGAGAAGTAAGAGGCATCCCCGAGCTTATGCGCGCGGAAAGCTGCAAGATAACTGACAAAGGCTGCCTTTCAAGGGCGGCGTGCGGCATAAGGGGAAGATCGCTAATCCTTAATCTTCCCGGAAGCGAAAAGGCTGCAAAAGAGAATTTTGCGGCTGTGGTCTCACCGCTTGGCCATGGCATGGATATGCTTTATTCGGCAGGCAGCGCCGACTGCGGCGAACCTGCTCACGAGCACCATCACCATCACTGACATTAACAGGGCTGCCGCATAACACATGATGCGGCAGCCCTTTGGGAATCCATATGCAATACGTTATAACATTTCTTGAAGGAATAGTATCATTCATATCGCCATGTACCCTTCCGCTGCTCCCGGTATACATTTCGTTTTTCGCAGGTGGTTCGGATAAAAGGAGACATGCTCTTACCGGCGCGATCATGTTCGTGGCCGGTTTTACACTTGTGTTCTGCCTCCTGGGAGTATTTGCCGGGACGCTCGGGACACTTCTGGCCAGGTACAGGACCGTGGTGGACGTTGTATGCGGCATTGTTGTCGTGATCTTTGGCTTGTCATATCTGGGCGTGATCCCGCTTAATTTTTTCAAAGGAATACAGGGCGAACATAAGGCCGGGAACGCATTATCGGCTTTTGTGTTCGGCATGATCTTTTCAGTTAGCCTTACGCCGTGCATAGGGGCTTTCCTCGGTTCGGCGCTGATGCTGGCGGCATCATCAGGTGGTGCCTTAAAGGGCCTTACCCTTCTTCTGGTATACTCGCTCGGTCTTGGAATTCCGTATATTATTTCAGCGGTGCTTATCGACCGGCTTGCCGGAACGTTTGCATTTATAAAAAGACACTATGGCGTGATAAATAAGGTCTGCGGCATTTTTCTCATAGTCGTAGGCGTGTGCATGGCCGCGGGGTGGCTTAACAGGCTGCTGTCGGCAGTTTCGTAAAACGGAGGACAGTAATGAGATATTTGAAAATGACTCTTCCGGCTATTATTCTGGTCGTAGTGCTGATAGTGGCGCTCAGACTCTATCCGGATATGGCAAAAAGCTATCAGGAACGGGAAAACGCTGCGGCTGAAGCAAGCTCAGGCATGGAGGAAAGCACTGCGGCTGAAGCAAGCTCAGGCATGGAGGAAAGCACTGCGGCCGAAGTAAGCTCAGGCATGGAGGAAATCACTGTGGCTGAAGCAAGCTCAGCAGAAGCTGAAGAGACTTCGGCTGTATCGGAGACTGCTTTGACAAACACAGCGCCCGATTTTGAACTGAAGGATGAGTACGGGATGGACGGCAGCCTTTCCGATCATTTCGGAAAGCCGATAGTAGTGAATTTCTGGGCTACCTGGTGTCCTTACTGCGTTCAGGAACTGCCGCTGTTTGAGAAATACTACCAGCAATACTCGGAGGATATCGATTTCATTATTGTAGATCTGGCGGACGGACACAGAGAGACGATCTCGATGGCAAAGGAATATGCAGCCGGGAATGGCTACAGCTTTCCACTGTATTTCGATACGACCGGCGGGTCGATGTACGCGTACGGCATTACGGGCATACCGGTCACTCTGTTCATAGACAGTGATGGGAATCTTATGACCCAACATGTAGGAGCGATAGACGAGGATACTCTGGTCAGAAACATTCAGGCGCTGGGGATCGACGTGCAGTAATAAGAGTTTTTGGCAATATCCATAAAAAATCTTAATAGAAATCTTGATTTTTATCTGTCCTGACAGTATAATTTCTCTTAGTTATAGGAAAAATTGATAAAAAACAATTTCAAAGATAGATGGATAATATGCAGGACAGACTTATTACAACAAATCTTGAATATTATAAAGCGTTCTATTATGCCGCCAAATTCGGGACTATTACCGCAGCGGCACAGAAGCTGTGCCTTACGCAGCCTACAGTTACAAATGCCATACAGAAACTGGAAGAGCAGCTGAAGGTATCTCTGTTTGTCAGAAATAAAAAAGGAGTTCAGCTTACACATGAGGGTAAGATCCTCTGGAACCGTGTAGAACCGGCGTTGCAGCTGCTGCTTTCGGGTGAAGAGGAACTTGAGGAGACGAAAAACCTCGAGGGAGGTTCTCTCAAGATCATTTCCACCGAAATGAGCTGCCTGACTTATATCATCCCGTCCCTGATGGAATTCACAAGGGATTATCCTAAGGTCAAGATCAAACTCAGGAATGCGCTGACAGAGAACATGATCGAGCAAGTCAGGACCGGAGAACTTGATATGGCCATTCTTCATACGCCGTTCGAGGCCGGAGAGGATCTGGAACTTCGCTTTTTGCATAAAATAGAAGAATGCTTCGTCGCAGGTCCGAAATATAAATTTCTCGGCGAAGGGGTGCATACAATAGAGGAACTGTCAAAGTATCCGATGATATCCCTGCCGGACGGAGCCGCCACCAAGGAGTTTATCCGCACCATCTTCGAGAAGCACGGACTTGTTTTCAATCCGGATTTTGAGATGACCACCATAGGACTGGTAATAGCGGCAGTGGAACATAATCTGGGAATAGGCGATATCCCGACTATCGAAGCGGAGCGCTGGATCAATGAAGGCAGCATGGTCAGGATCGATGTAGATGAGCCGCCGATGGAAAGAAGTGCGTTCGTTATCTACAGCAAAAAGATACCGCTGACGCCTGCCGCACAGACATTTCTTGAAAATTATCTTTTGAAATATCCATCAAAATAACAGACAAATAAAGTAAAACGGGCACCCGCAGGGGTGTCCGTAATTTTGTGCTGTTATTCGCATTCCTGCCACTGAAAATATAGTAATTAATTATAAGGAAAGTAGTTGCAAATGTGGAGTCTATGGGGTAAAATATGTTCGTAAGTGGTAAAAAGTGGAGGATTGTGGGGACAATCCAAGACAGGGAGCAGATATGTTCAGCGGAGAATACAATCATTCAATAGATGAAAAAGGCAGACTTATCATCCCGTCCAAATTCAGATTTGAACTTGGGGAGAAGTTCATTCTGACAAGGGGTTTGGACGGCTGTATCTGCATTTATCCGATGAGCGCATGGGATGCTCTTGAAGAGAAGTTAAGGGGACTTCCGCTTACAAACAAAAACGCCAGACTTGTTACCAGGTTCCTGGTCGGCGGCGCAGTCACATGCGAACTGGATAAGCAGGGGAGAATACTTATCCCGGGACCGCTTCGTGAACATGCCGGACTTACCAAGGACGTAGTTCTCGCAGGTACGCTTGAACGTATAGAGATCTGGGACAAGGCAAGGTGGAACGAGACCTGCAATTTCGATGATGTGGAAGCCGTGGCTGAAAGCCTTAATGATTGCGGCATCATGATCTGATAATGGAATTCAGACACATATCGGTCTTGCTGGAAGAAAGCATCGAACAGCTCCGCATAAAGCCTGACGGCATTTACGCGGACGGCACTTTAGGGGGCGGCGGACATTCCTTTGAGATATGCAGCCGGTTAAGTGCGAAGGGAAGACTGTTCGGCTTTGACGCTGATGAAGATGCGATAGCTGCGGCATCGAAGCGTCTCGAAAAATTCAGTGATCGTACAACGATCATCCGCAGCAATTTCAGTAATATGGCTGAAGAGCTTGCGCAAAGGGGAGTCGCAGGCGTGGACGGCATCATACTTGATCTTGGTGTTTCGTCCTATCAGCTGGATGACCCCGCCAGAGGTTTCACCTATCGTGCTGACGCACCGCTTGATATGCGTATGGATCGCAGATCGCCGCGCACGGCAGCAGATGTCGTGAACACCTGTAGCGAGGAGGAGCTGGCCAGAATAATATGGGATTACGGGGAAGAAAGATACGCCCGGAGGATTGCCGGAAGGATCTGCACGCAAAGGCTGAAAAAGCCTATCGAAACCACTGGGGAGTTGGCGGAGATAATAAAGAGTGCGGTACCTGCGAAGGAGAAGGCAAAGACAGGCCATCCCGCGAAAAAGACGTTTCAGGCGATCAGGATAGAAGTGAATGATGAGCTTGGCGTTCTCGAAAGATCGCTGGATGATATGATCGGACTCTTAAATGACGGAGGAAGGATCTGTGTGATCACTTTCCATTCGCTGGAGGACCGGATCGTAAAAAATATCTTCAGGAAAAACGAAAAACCCTGTACCTGCCCGCCGTCATTTCCGGTATGCGTATGCGGAAAGAAAAGCAGAGGGCGTGTCGTAACAGGTAAACCGATAATTCCATCAGGGGAAGAGGTCCGCGAAAACATTAGATCCCACAGCGCCAAACTCCGGGTATTTGAACGCAAGATCGACGAAAGCGCGCATCTTAAGATCAGACACACGGTGCGAGACGGGGAATAATTAAGAAGGATACGGATCATATCCGAGGGCAAAGAGGAAGAGAAAAATGCCGGGTACAGCAGCTTACAGAAGGGTAGATTACTTAAACGGACAAAGAAGAAGATATACAGAGTACGAAGACGGAAATGCCGTCCGGAAGCTCAGGGAGCCTGCGCCGCAAAGGAGCAGGGAGCAGTCGGAAAGAAGGGCAGCTGCGCTTCGTGCAAGAAGCCGTATGGCAGCGCTCGATCGGGGATTTGTAGTTTTCCTCGCATTTATCTGCGCTGTGACGACAATGCTTTGCGTCGCTTATCTTCAGCAGAGATCGAAGCTTACTACGCTCACTGATGAAATAGGCGTGCTCGAGTCACGATATACGGCTTTAAAGGGCGATAATGACGCAAAGTACAATTCGATAATCAGTTCATTTACATTGGAAGATGTAAAAGACGCCGCGCTTACCAGACTCGGCATGCACTATGCCGAAGCAGATCAGGTCCAGTATTACACTCTGGATCAGGACAGTTATGTCAGACAGTATAAAGAGGTGAGAACGGTCGATTAAAGGTGTATTTTGAGTAAAAGGAATCAGAGGAGAAGACCCGCAAGGATCTCTCTTATCAAGATAAATACAAAATTCAGGAAGAAGCTGGTAGTACTGTTTATTGCGGTAATGCTGGCTTTAGTCTGTTTAACGATACGTATTACA